>JAILDS010000074.1 GCA_024689165.1 Clostridia bacterium | reverse complement strand
CGTACACCGTTACGATAACCGGAACCGGCAACTACACCGGCACGGTCAAAAAGACGTTCACCATAAAGTAAGGGCAATACCGCCCTTCGACAGATCCGCGCGGGCGGCCTGCCTGCCCGCGCTTCGTCCGTTCCGGCGGGGCCCGGCGTAAAACCGTTTTGCCGGAGGCTTCGGGAACGGAAAAACCCATAGGGACGGACCGTCCCCGGAAATGGCGGCGGGGAAAAATATGAAAAGATCGTTCGTCTGCATCCTTATATGCCTGTCCTTCTGCGTTTCGCTGTGCGCCTGCGCAGGCGGAGGGGGTGCCGGTCTTTCCGGACCGGTCGTTCTCGGAGGAGAGTATATGGAAAACAGGTTCGGCAGGGCGTATTTCGAGCGCGCGCGGGTGGGGCTTTTCACGCATTACACCTACGCCACCTACGACGAGAGCAAGGGCACGGACTGGGGCGGTACCTGGTATTCGAAGGACGACTCCCGCCCGGCGTCATCGCCCGAAGAGGCCGCCGCCATGTTCGACGGCGAGGAATACGCCCGGACGGCTCACGACCTCGGCGCGGAATACGTCGTTTTCACGCTGGCGCACGCCGGGTTCAATCTGCTTTTTCCGTCGGAGACCATGAAAGCGGCCGGGTGCCCGCATAAATGCACGGAAAAGTCCGACGTCGTCGCAAAGCTTATCGCCGGGCTGGACAAATACGGGATCCCGCTGGTGCTTTACCTGCCCCCCAACGACTCGCACGACATCAGCGACGGCGACCTGAAAAAAATGGGCTGGCGCAGCGACCGGGCGCGGATGAACTTCCTAAAAAAACTGATCCGCGAGCTCTATGAAAGGTACGGCTACGGGATAAGCGGCTTCTGGTTCGACCAGGGCGGCCCCTCGGAGGACGTGTGCGATCTCGTCCGCGAGTGCGACCCGGACGCGGTCATCTTCATCAATACCGGCGTCACCGCCAACACCGAAAAGCACCCGCTGTCGGATTTCATCGTCTCGGAATACTACGGCTCGATAGCTGCCGGGGATTCGGACGCGCTGACCACGCACTATTCTCAGGTCAACCGGCAGATAGGCAACTGGTGGGCAAGCGGCAACTCCGCGCCGACCGACGCGAGAAGCATCTACCGCTACTCCGTCCGCACCGCGGCGACCCAAGGGCAGTTCAACGCGGGCGTCGCGTGGGCCTGCGGGCCGTATATCGACCAGACCTGGGAGGACGGCGTGCGCGAGCTGCTGGCTCAGACGGGCGGGCTCCTGCGCTTGCACGAGGGTATATACGGCACCGTCCCCGGGAAGTCCTACGTCACCGCGCCGGACGTCCCGCTCGAAAAGGGCGACTGGGGCGTTTCGACGGAATCCCCCGACGGCTCGACCGTGTATCTGCACGTGCTCAACCCGCCGGAAGACGGCGTTCTGACGCTTCCCGCGCCAGCCGACGGGAAGCGCTTCGTCAAAGCGGAATACGGCTCTCAGAGCCTTGAAATGCAAAGGGACGGCGGCGGTTACAGCATCGTCATGCCGGGCACCTGCGACCCGACGGACACGGTCATACGGCTGACGGCAGGCAGCCCATAAGGGATCAGGCAGTAGGGAATAGGCAATAGGGAGTAGGGAATAGGCAGCAGGGAATAGCCGTCAGTCGTCGGTTTTTACGAAGCACGGCGGCAGTGCGCCGGTAGGGGCGACCCGCGTGGTCGCCCGGAACGCGGGGCATTGACCCACGCCGTGTCCATGAACGGTACGCCGACGCAAGGTTTCATAAACCCCGACCGCTATTTGCTATTTGCTATCCGCTATCAGCTATCCGCTAATAATAACCCCGGGAGGTATATATGGAAAAGAAATACGAGCCTCTGTTCACCCCGTGGAAGATCCGCGGCGTGGAGATCAAAAACAGGATAGTGCTGTGCCCCATGGGCGGCACCTCGCTTTTCGGATGGATGGAGCCCTGCCATTTCGACAAAGAGGCGGCTGCGTTTTTCCTTGAGCGGGCGAAAAACAACGTCGGGCTGATAATCCCCGGCATCGCGCCCGTGCGCGACCCGATGGGCGGACGTTGGCTCTATACCAATAAGAAGATGTTCTCGGAGCTCGCCGTTTTTATGGAGGAGCTCCACAAGACCGGCGCGAAGCTCTTCGTGCAGCTCACCGCCGGCTTCGGCCGTTCCATGGCTCTGACCGCGCCGCTGGCGAAGCTCGCCGGGAACCCCGTCCTCAACGCGCTCGCCTCTCCGGTCATGGACGCCGCCTATCTGACGGCCGCGCCCTCTAAGCTGCCCAACCGCTGGGCGGAGGACCTTACGACGCGGGAGATGAAAAAGAGCGAGATCGACCGCATCGTCCGCGCCTTCGCTGAAACGGCGCGGCTGTGCATGGCTGCGGGCGTCGACGGCGTCGAGGTCCACGCGGTGCATGAGGGTTACCTTCTCGACCAGTTCACGATGAAATACACCAACAAGCGGACGGACGAGTACGGCGGCAGCTTCGAGAACCGCTACCGCTTCCCCGTCGAGATAGTCAAGGCGATCAAGGCGTACTGCGGCGAGGACTACCCCGTTTCGCTCCGTTATTCCGTGGTCAGCAAGACCAAGGGCTTCTGCGAGGGAGCGCTGCCCGGCGAGGACTACGTCGAGGTCGGCCGCGACATGGAAGAGAGCGAGCGCGCCGCGAAATACCTTCAGGACGCGGGCTACGATATGCTCAACGCCGACAACGGCACCTACGACGCGTGGTACTGGCCGCATCCGCCGGCATATATGCCGCTCAACTGCAACCTTGACGACGTCGCCCACATCAGGCGCTTCGTCGATATCCCCGTCGTCTGCGCCGGACGCATGACCCCAGAAACCGGCGCCGAAGCGATAGGCTCCGGCAGGATAGACGCTATGGGCGTCGCGAGGCAGTTTCTGACCGACCCGCAGTGGGTGACCAAGCTCATCGAGGGCAGGGAGAACGAGATACAGCCCTGCATCTGCTGCCACAACGGCTGCTTCACGATGTGCAAATACGGCGCAAGCGCGAACGACCAGGACCTCGCCGACTCCATCCACATGGCGCGCTGCGCCCTGAACCCGCAGACGATGCAGAGCAAAAAGTTCAGGATCGTCCCCGCGAAGAAGGTCAAGCGCGTAGCGGTCGTCGGCGGCGGCGTCGGCGGCATGGAGGCCGCGAGGGTCGCCGCGATGAGGGGCCACAGGGTCACGATATATGAAAAGACCGACCGGCTGGGCGGCGTTTTCGTCGCCGCGGCGGCCCCGGACTTCAAGGAGAACGACCGCAGGCTCATCAGCTGGTATATCGACCGCATCGGCGAAGATCCGAAGATCAGCGTCAGGTTCAACGCCGAGATTCACGACGTGAACGCCCTCGACGCGGACGAGGTGATCGTCGCCACGGGCGCTGTCCCCGTCAGGCTGCCCGTCCCGGGCATAGAATACGCCTCCGAGGCCTGCGATTACCTGCTGGGCAGGGTCGAGCCCGGGCAGAGGGTCGCGATCATCGGCGGCGGGCTCACCGGCTGCGAGATCGCCTACGATCTTTATAATAAAGGTAAAGAGCCCGTCATAATCGAGATGAAGGACGACCTCATCGCCGCGAAGGGCGTCTGCCTGGCGAACTCCAGCTACCTCAGGGACTTTTTCAGGCTCAATAAGGTAGAGACTCACCTGAATGCGAAGGTGACCGCCGTCAGCGAGGCGCCGGGAGGCGGATATACCGTCACCGTCGCCGACAGGTCCGGCAAGAGCGCCGGGATCCACGCCGACACTGTCATAGTCTCCGCCGGGTACCGCCCCGCTCCGCTTTGCCCGCCCGGCAGGCACGTGCAGGTCATCGGCGACGCGGACGCCGTCGGCAATCTCAGAACGGTCGTCTGGGGCGCCTGGGAAGCCGCGATGAGGATCTGAACGGCGCAGGAAAGCCCGCAAAAAGCGCCTGAATTCCGGAATAATTGTGACATTTTACAAATTGTTACAAATTTTTACACTCAAAAAAGGAAAAAAGCCGAAATTTTTAAAATAAGATAAAAAACATATTTTTGTATTGACTTATTTTCGCCAATCGGCTAAAATAACGGCACGGTTGGAATGTAGGTTCCAATCTTGTGTAGGGAGCGAATGCGGCTGAGTGTTAGCTGCGTCCGCGAAATCAAGTGCCAACCCTAAAAGAAAAGGAGACGATTCCCAATGAACAGTAAAACCAAGCAGCTTCTGGCTGTAGTGCTTTCCGTAGCGCTTGTTTTAGGTTCGATGGCCATTGTTCTCGGTGCAAGAAGCCCCAAGTACCGCGACGCAGCTGACGTTATTGACGAGCTCTCCTCTGGTGAGGAAGATACGTCCGAGGCTCCCGTGACCGAGGCTCCCGAAGAGACTGACGCTGAGGCGTCCTCCGAGGATGAGACCGAGGCCACCGAGACTCAGGGTCCTGACGTGACCGATGCTGAGCCCGCTTCCGAAGATGAGTCCGAGTCCGAGACCGAGGCTGAGCCCGACACCGAAGCTGAGGCGTCCTCCGAGGATGAGACTGAGGAAGACAAGACTCAGGGTCCCGACGTCGAGCCCGACACCGAA
>JAILDS010000144.1 GCA_024689165.1 Clostridia bacterium | reverse complement strand
TGATCCGCCCCGTCGGCTCTGAGCTCTACGGAGCAAAGGCCGTCCTCGACGGTCATGTCCGTTATCTCCGCGCATCCGCGCTCGGTCAGCTCGCCGACCGCCGCGCAGAGGGTTATGCACAGGGCGCTCACCGCCGCGCACAAACGCACAGAGTCAGGACCTTCCGCGTGTCCGCTGCACAGAAAACTGTATTCTCCGTCGTCGGTCCTGCCGTAATCGACCTCTATCATCGTTTTTCACCTCCTTTTTCAGGGAATAGGGAGTAGGGAACAGGCAGTAGGGTTTAGGAAAAAGATCCTGAATTCTTAATACTGAATTTCTAATTCCTCATTCCTCATTCCTTACGACTTTCGCGTCGCCGAAGCGGCCGCCGAGAAGGGAGAGCGTCAGGTTGAAAAGCCTGTGCATGGCTCTTTCGGACGTGCCGGAGATGTCGTTCGAGGCCTTCATCGCCGCCTGCTGCAGGGCGTTTATCGCCGTGCCCGACGTCACGCCCGTTTCCGTCCCGCCGCTGACCGCGTCCCTGTTGAAGCTCACGCTTTTGAGCTCGGCGATCCTGCTCTCGAGCAGCCCGAGGCTTATCGCTGGCAGGGGCGCGGGCGTGATCTCCCTTATCGAATCCTCGCCGAGGAAGGAATTCGCCACGTGCACGATAGGGCGGCTCTCGTCCGCGAACTCCCTCTCGTTCACGCCGCCGCCCACGCGGCAGAAATACCGCCGGCGCGAACCCGCGCACACGTTGTCCGTTATCGCCGCGTTGAGCCGGTCGATATCGCGCTGCACGCCGCCGTAAAGGTCGAAGTAGCCGTAGCCCGCGGGCGAGCGGTCGTCCGGATAGAGCCTGTCGATGACGAGCGGATACGTCCCCAGAGAGCGGAACGCGCCGCCGGACTCCGCCGAGTCGAAAATGACGGCGTCGCCGGAAAAGCGCAGCAGCTCAAGCCCCCGCGGGCCGACGGAGTACCTGTCCGTGACGACGACCCGCCTGCCGTCCGGGGTCAGCTCGGGCCGTCTGCCCCGCGCCTTGGGAAAGAGGGCGTAAAACCTGCCCGGAAGTACGGTCGAGCGCACGTAGACCGCCTCCGAGTCGTCGAGCGAAAGGCAGCCGGGCTCCCAGAAAACGCTCCTGAGGTCCGGCTGCGAAAGCCTGACGGCGCCGCCCGAGGCGGTGACCGCCCAGCAGACCGAGCCCGTGAGCAGCTTGGTGTACGCGGCGTCGCTCCACATCTGCGCAAAAAAGTTGTCCGCAAGCGTTTTGTCAAGCTTTTTCTGCAGCTTTTTCGCCGCTCTCGCATCCGCACCCTGCGCGACCTTCACGCCCGGGACCTGAGCCGAAAGGTCGGCGTGCCTCGCCGCGACCGAAGAAAACAGCCACGCGGTGGAAGAACCCGTGAAGCAGCTCCGGCAGCGTTCAAGGTCACGGGTCACCCTCGCGTCGAGCTCCGACTTCGCGCGGACGTACCTGTCCAGCTCCTCATGAAATAAATCCAGATTTGGCATATTTACCCCCATTTTTACACAATATTCTGTATTTACTCGATCAAAAAAATGTGCCGCCGCACGTCCCGGCTTTTCAGCCGGTGAACGCATGGTAGCACAAATTTCTGTATTTGTCAAGAGAAAGTTTAAAGTTTCTGTATGAACGATAAGAGCAGACAGCGGACAGCAGATAGCCGTCAGTTTTTTGTAGGGGCGGGCATCGACCGCCCGGTTGCGTTCCGAGATCCGTCCCTTACGGACGGGCGAGGAATGCAAAGTTGTGTTATCTGCTGGCAGCAATACGGCTTCTCCGCCTCGCCGCCCCCGACGCAAACGTCGGGACAAGCTCAGCGTCGATCGGGCGGTCATGCCCGCCCCTGCGGAGAAAGCGGACTTCGTTTCGCAAATCTTCGCGGGAATCCCGGAAAAAAGCTATCGGAATATTACGAGCGAAGCGAGTAACAAGGTTCTGCCGCCTTGCGGCAGGTTCTTATCGGCTGCTTACTGCCTGTTCAGCCCTTCGCCTCAAGTCCGATGGACATCCTGAGGATGTGCCTCGCGTCCTGGGCGGTGACTTCCTTGTCGGCGTCAACGTCCGCGGCGATGAACTGGATGGAGGACAGCTCCTGCAGGCCTATCGCGCCGCGAAGGGCAAGCCTCGCGTCCTGAGCGGTGACGTCCTTGTCGCCGTCCACGTCTCCGGGCATGATATCATCCCCGACCGGCTCGACGATACTGCCGTCGTAAAGGAGCTCCGCGGAGGGGTATCTGTAATCGAACACGTCTTCGTAAACGACCGTCTCGCTGATCTCGGTGAGGGTCGTGATGTCGATCTCGGGAGCGATCGTGAGCAGGTACGCGCCCTCTACCTCCGCGATGGGCTGCATGGTGTGGGCGTAGCTGTCGTAGGGAAGGTCATCGGTGTAGTCGCCGTCGACGACGTAGCGGTTGCCGGCCGCGTCCTCGCTGACCGGGTTGTCAGTGGAGTGGTTGCCGCAGACGATGATTTCGGCATATACGGGCCTGCCGGAGGCGTCTCTGTTCTGATGGAAGCCCGCGGCCTCGGCGTCTTCATAGCTGTCGAAGGAGATCTTGCCGAACTCGCCGCCGGCTTCGTCAGCCCAGGCGCGGTCCTCGAGATACAGGTCGTACTCGGCGGAGTAGATATATCTGCCGACGTCGACCCTGTCTTCCCAGCAGGCGGGGTCTTCGAAATCCTCTTCGGTCTCACCGATGAAGTACGATACGTCGCTGACGGTGTAGATGCCGTCGGGGTCGGAGTCGCTGGTACCGAAAACGACGGTCTCCTCTGAGGGGTGGCCGTAGGTCTCGACGGAAAGGATCTCGTCGCGCACGGCGTTTTCCTTTATGACCTCGACCTCGGCGCCGCCCGCGGTCGCGGCGAAGCCGTCGTTGCCGCCGCTGACCTCGAAGGCGGTCTTCTCGCCGTAGATGCTCGTGCCGCCGGCGTTTTCGAGAACGAGCTTGACGTCGGCTCCCTCGGGGTAAAAGCTTATGCCGGCTTCAAAGGTCTTCTTGGAGTTGACGGTCAGCGAGCCGCTGCCCGTGACGGTGATCGAGCCGCCCCACGCGTCGCCCCAGGCGGCGATGTGCGAAAGGTAGCAGTCGCCGATGACCTCGATGGTGAAATCGTCGCCCATGACGTTGGTTTCGAGAGCGTATTTCTTTTTGTTGAAGTCGGTCAGCGTCAGGGTGTTCGTCTCCCTGTCGTAGACAGCGCCGTCCTGAGGCGTCGCCTCGTTGTTGCGGAACAGGGCCAGTTCGACGGGCTCGTCGTACTCCTGCCCGACGTCCTCGTAATAGACCTTGTGCATGACCGGGTCGGTCTCGGCGTCGTTCATTTCCGTAAGAACGACGTAGGCGATGTAGAACTCGTCCCACACCTTTTCGGAGAGGGGGCCGTTCTCGGCGAACGCCACGGACGCGGCGGGAAGGAGCAGCGCGAGGCTCAGCAGGAGAACCAGCGCGGTTTTGAGCGTGTTTTTCATGTATATCTTCCTTTCAATAATAATG
>JAILDS010000136.1 GCA_024689165.1 Clostridia bacterium | reverse complement strand
GAGCTCGAATACATCATGTGCGGCGGCGCGTACCTCGACCCGAAGATCGAGCAGTTCATGTACGACATAGGCATCCCCGTCATAACCGGCTACGGGATGACGGAGTGCTCGCCCTGCGTGACGTGCTCGAGGCTCTATGATTTCAAGATCGGCTCGGTCGGACTGCCGCTCGAGTGCAATGAGATCAAGATCCACGACCCCGACGAGAACGGCGTGGGAGAGATCTACGTCCGCGGCGAAAACCTCATGCTCGGTTATTACAACGACCCGGAAGCTACCGCCGCGGCCTTCGACGGGGAATGGCTGAAATCGGGCGACTACGGCTGGATAGACTCCGAAGGATATCTTTTCTTCTCGGGCAGGAAAAAGAACCTTATCATCCTCGGCAACGGCAAGAACGTCTCCCCTGAGGAGATCGAGGGCAAGCTCAGCGAGATCGAATTCGTCAAAGAGGTCCTCGTCTATGAAGAAAAGGGAGCCATCACGGCGGAGTTTTATCTCGATACGGAAAAGTTCCCCGACGCGCCCAGGCTTCTCAAGGCTGAGGTCGAGAGAGTCAACGACGAATTGGCGGAGTTCAAGCAGGTAACGAGGATCAAGACCCGCGAAACGGAATTCCCGAAAACGACGACGCTGAAAATAATCCGTTATTAATAATAGTCCGTTAAAAAAATGACCGGCAGAGCTGCTCCGCCGGTTTTTTCGTTTATTTGAACTGAAGCTTCGGGACGAATTCCCGGAGTTTTTTTTGTTTTACCTGCCCTGCATCTTCCGCGCGAGGATGTCCATGAAAGAGTCGGTCTTGATCCTTATGAAGTCCGCGAAAATGTCCGCGCGGGAGATCTCGAGACCGGCGTCCGGGGGCAGCTCGACGGGGTCGTTCCCGTCGCAGGAGAAAAATACAGGCCCCGGTCTGGATGGGTTCGCTTTTACCGTGAAGCTTCTGTCCGGAGTCAGAAGGACGCTCCGCGAGGTCAGCGAGTGCGGGCAGATCGGCGTCATGATTATCGCCTCGAGCGTTGGTTCCACGACGGGACCGCCCGCGGCGAGGGAATACGCCGTGGAGCCGGTCGGAGTGGCGAAGATCAGCCCGTCGGCAGTGTGATTCTGCTCAAAATCGCTTCCGGAAACGTTCAGATAGGCCATATGGACGGCGTCGGACCTGATCACGACGTCATTGAGGCACATATCCTCGTAAAACACGCCGTTTGCCGTACGGGCAGCGGCGCGAAGGATCATACGCCGGTCGATCTTGTACTCGCCGGTGACTATCGCGCCGAGCCGGTCGAGCTCGTCGCTCTCGAGCCCGCACATGAAGGCGAGATGCCCGGCGTTGATTCCGAGAACGGGCTTGCCCGCGCGCGCGGCGTTTTTGGCGGTGCGGATGATCGAGCCGTCGCCGCCTATGGAGATGACGACGTCGCACATAGAGCACAGCTCAGACGCGGGAGCGAAGCCCGCGCCGGGAACGTCGAGCGGTTCCTCTTCGGGCATGACGACGCTTATTCCCAGCTCTGCGAGTTTTTCGCATACGGCGCGGGTGACGTCCGGAGCCGACGGTCTTGTAAGGTTCGCGAAAACAGCGCAGGTCACGGCTGAACGCTCCTTTCGTTTGATTTGTTTTGCCCAAGCTCCCCATGGGATCCGGAAACGCCGGCGTCGCTATCCGCGATCACCGTCCCGGGAACGTCTTTGCCGCGCAGCAGCAGGTATTCGATGTTGCCCTCCGGCCCCTTGATAGGGGAGAAGTCGAGTCCGAGCACCGAGAAACCGAAGCCGCCCGCGGCTGAGACGATATCCGAGATGACCTCACGGTGAACGGCAGGGTCGCGTACCACGCCTTTTTTGCCGACCTTCTCGCGCCCCGCCTCGAACTGGGGCTTTATGAGACAGACGGCGCGCGCCCCGCTCTTTAAAAAGTCGAATATGACGGGAAGGACGAGCTTCAGCGATATAAAAGCGAGATCTGCGGAGGCAAAATCGACGTTTTCGGGGACCTGTTCGCGCGTCAGGGAGCGGACGTTCGTTTTTTCGAGCGTCACGACGCGCTCGTCTGTTCTGAGCTTGTACGCGAGCTGTCCGTAGCCTACGTCGACGGCGTAGACGCGCGCGGCGCCGCGCTGCAGCATGCAGTCGGTAAAACCGCCGGTAGACGCGCCGCAGTCGAGGCAGACCGCGCCGGAAAGATCGACGTCAAATACGTCGAGAGCCTTTTTGAGCTTGTATCCGCCGCGTGAGACGAACTCCATGCCGCGCCTGACGCTGACGTCCGCTTCTTCCGGCACGAGCTCACCGGCCTTGGAGGCCTTTGCCTCGCCGACGTAGACCTCCCCGGCCATTATGAGCGAGGCGGCCTGCGTCCGCGTCGGGGCGAGAGACCTGTCGACGAGCAGTTTGTCAAGCCTGACTTTAGCCATTTTTATCTCCGGAGGTTTTGTAAGCGCTCAGAACGGCGGAGACCATTCCGTCGGCGTCAAGGCCGAACATGGCAAGCTGACGCGCCGGAGCTTCCTGCGGGACGAAACAGTCGTCCACGCCGCGATTGATATAGCTGCCACTGAAGCCCGAGGATGCGAGCATATCGAGAAGCCGCTCGCCGACACCGCCGTACTGCTGGCCTTCCTCGAAGAAAAAGACCTTTTCGGCGTTCATAAGAACGTCCACGGCGCCCGGATCGATGGGCTTGATCCGGTTGAGCTTGAGAATGCCGACGTCAAGTCCTTCCCGCGTCAGCTTTTGCCTTGCGGCGCAGGCGGTGGGGAAGAGCCTGCCGTAGGTGACTATAAATGCGGCGGGCATATCGGCTGCGGGGGCAGAACCGACCTCCCCGCGCGGATAAACGTCAAAGGTGCCGAAGCCGGGTCTGAAGTCCTCAGGGATATCTTTTTCGGAGCCCCTGGGGATGCGTACGGCGACGGTACCGTTGTCGTCGTATATTGCTTTGCGCAGGAACTCATGCTCCTCGGCGTAGGTCGAGGGCGAATAAACGGTGATGTTCGGTATCGTCCCGAGGAACGCGGCGTCGTAAAGGCCCTGATGCGTTTCGCCGTCCGAGCCGACAAAACCTGCGCGGTCGACGGAAAAGACCACCTTGAGGCCCTGAAGGGCGCAGTCGTGGATGATCTGGTCGTACCCGCGCTGCAGAAATGTGGAATATACCGCAAAGACGGGCAGCATCCCGCCTGCGGCGAGCCCGGAGCAGAACGTGACCGCGTGCTGTTCCGCGATGCCTACGTCGAAAAACCTGTTCGGGAAGCGTTTTTCGAACTCCTCAAGACCGGTCCCCGAGGCCATCGCGGCGGTGACGGCGCAGATGCGTCTGTCTCCGGCGGCGAGAGAGACGAGTACCTGACCGAATTCGCTCGAAAAGCTCTTGCCGGAAACGCCTGTGTCGCCGGTCTCTGCGTCGAACTCGCTGACCCCGTGGAACGCGCAGGGGAAACGCTCCGCGTATTCATAGCCCTTGCCCTTGACGGTATTTACGTGCACAAGCACGGGATAATGCTTGATCTCCTTCGCTGCTTCGAGAGCGCGGCTGAGCTGCTGGATATCGTGCCCGTCGATGGGGCCGATGTACCTGAAGCCGAGCTCCTCGAACATGGTGGAGTTGTACATCCTGTTTTTCAGCCGGGTCTTTACGTCGAAAATGCCTTTTGAGATCTTCGTGCCGACGAGAGGGATACTGTTGATCGTCTCTTCCGTCTTGGCTTTCAGCCGGAAATACCGGGGGTCGGCCTTGATCACCGCAAGATACTTTGCCAGCGCGCCCACGTTCGGGGAGATGGACATTTCATTGTCGTTGAGAACGACTATCAGCCGGACGTTCTTCCTCCCGGCGTTGTTCATCGCCTCATAGACCTCGCCGCCCGTAAAGGCGCCGTCGCCGACGACGGCGACAGTGTAGTCCTTGCTTCCCTTTACGGCGTTGGCTGCGGCAATGCCGTAAGCCGCGGACAGCGCGGTGGAGCTGTGGCCGCTGAAAAACACGTCGTGCTCGCTTTCATAAGGCCTTGTAAAGCCTGAAAGACCGCCGCCCTGCCTCAGGGTCTCGAAGCGGTCGAGCCTGCCGGTCAGCAGCTTGTGGACGTACGACTGGTGCCCAACGTCGAATATTATCCTGTCTTTAGGTGAGTTGAAACAGCGATGCAGGGCGATAGTCAGCTCAACAACGCCTAAATTCGAGGCAAGATGGCCGCCGTTTTTGGAGACGGTGTCCACAAGGCACCGCCTGATCTCGGAGGCAAGCTCCTCCAGCTGCGCCGCGGACAGCTTTTTGACGTCCGCCGGGCTTTTGATACGTGAAAGGATCTGATAATTCATGATGAAACGCGCTCCGGATGTGCGCAATAGAAATGCGTGATGTTAAGGTCCTCCTCCATGTCGAGCCCGTGGGAGCCGCAGCCGCCGTCTATCGCGTGCGCGCCGTGGTCCATCGCGAAGCCGACGAGAGAGTTGTGCGAGCCCCAGTTTGCTTTTATGAGCTCGTCGAACATGCCGAAGGTCCGGGCGTTGGCGCGCAGCTCCGCAAGAGCCTCCTTAGACTCCGGACCCGTCCTGTGCATCTGAGTGTCGAAGTTCCCGTTGTACACGACTATAAAGTCGTGACGGTCGGCGACGATGAGCTCGCAGGCCTTTGCGTTGACCTCTTCTTCGGTCTCGTAAATGAAGTAGTCCATCTCGCGTTCGAGGAAGATCATTGAAATGCTGTCGCCCGCGGTGGAAACGATCGCCGGTCGTCTGCCCGCGCGGATGAGCGCGTCAAAAATCGTGTCCGTTTTCAGAACGGGCTTCGTATAGGAGCGGATACCGTGTGTCTCCGGCTGAGCGCCCGTATACATCGTCGCGAAGCAGACCGGCGTGACCGAAGGCATGACGGATCGGAGAGGAAGCGAAAGCCCTGCGCGCGAGGTCACTTCTTCGATGAAAGCGGGGTATTTCCCGCTTATCCAGCCGGCGATCGCATCGGGATTGTACATGAAGACTCTGTCTGCGTTTTTGCCCGCAAAGCTTTCCCGCGCGAACCCGGTGAGCTCGCGGCAGGGAACGGCGGCGTATTCGGGCGGTTCTATGCCCGCTGTCTGCGCCAGAGCTGCGCAGACGGAATCAAGCGAATCAGTGTTCAGCATAATACCGTATAGATTTAAGTCGGGAAATCGCCTTTCAGGCGAGGCCGTCGACCGGGACGTGGATTTTTGTGAGCAGATAAAGAACGATATGGTAAAGCCAGATGAATAATCCTTTGATCGAGCCCCGGTGATCCTCTCCGCAAAGGCGGCAGCCGCCGTCCTCGCGATCGGACGGGGCGTCGTCGGGCTCCGTTTCCACGGTCGCGGGAATTATGACGGTCTTTGAGTCGCAGCGGGCGGTTCCGTCGGGGCTGTCTGCCGCCGCGACGGAGGCGGTGTATTCCGTTCTGCCGTCCGTTGCCGGGGTCGGGGGCTCGGTGCTGACGGACACATAGGCGTTTACTGCCTTTTCGCTGCCGCATACGGAACAGCAGTAGCCGGCGGCAGCCGTGTAACCGCTGCCATCATCGCCGGTCCACGTAAAGCCTGTGAAAGCCCACGCGTGTCCCGCGGCGCCGACGACCTTGTCTTCGGTATGCTCCGTTCCGTCGGGGCTGTCGGAAAC
>JAILDS010000083.1 GCA_024689165.1 Clostridia bacterium | reverse complement strand
GCCGGACGGGGCTCACGTCAGCGCGCAGGTCTCCATCGACGGCAGGAACGAGATCTCCGTCAGACGCGTTTTTTCCGACGCGGAGTCCTTCGACGCTAAAGAGTATGAGAGAGAGCTCGCGGTCTGCCTTTTCGACGCGCTCTGTTCGGTGTGCGGCTTCACGCCCCCGTGGGGCATACTGACCGGGGTCAGACCCGCCAAGCTCATGGGCTCGAAGAAAAACCGGCTCGGAGAAAAGAAGGCGCGAGAGTATTTCGCTTCGAACCTGCTCGTCTCTCCTGCGAAGATAAGGCTCGTTTCGCAGGTCGCCGAGGTCCGCGGGAGATATGAGCGGTACTCCGGCGCGCTCGACTTTTCGCTGTACGTCGCTGTCCCGTTTTGCCCTTCGAGGTGCGATTACTGTTCCTTCGTTTCGCATTCAGTTGAAAATGCGGCCGCTCTTGAAGAGCCGTATTTCGAGCTTCTGCTTCGCGAGCTCGATAAAACCGCCGAACTCGCTTCCGAATACGGCCTGACGCTCAGGAGCGTATACGTCGGCGGAGGCACGCCCGCCACGCTTTCGGACGAAAATATCGTGCGTCTGGGCGAAAAGATCCGATCCGGCTTCGATATCTCGGACTGCACTGAGATGACTTTTGAGGGCGGCAGACCCGAGATGCTCAGCGTCAGCAAGCTGGCAGCGATAAGGTCTGCGGGCTTTGACCGTCTCTGCGTCAATCCGCAGGTCCTCGACGACGCAGAGCTTGAAAGCATCGGCAGAGGTCATTCGGTCACGGATTTTGAAAAGGCCTTCTCCCTCGCGCGCGAAGCTGGCTTCGACAACATCAACTGCGACCTTATAGCGGGGCTCCCCGGCGAGAGCCGAGCCATGCTGCTCGACTCGGTAGGACGTCTTGTCGATCTTTCTCCCGAGGGGATCACGGTCCACTCGTTCGCGCTGAAGACCGCGTCGACTTATAAGTACGGCGGCGGGGCGGCCGTGTCGAGGGACATAGAGGCTGTTGCCGACGCCCAGGAGCAGCTCGCCGCCGCGGGATATGAGCCCTATTACCTTTACCGGCAGAGCAAATCCGTCGGCTGCGGCGAGAACGTCGGCTTCTGCCGCGAGGGCAGGGAATGCGCTTATAACGTCTTTGAGATGGAGGAGCTGCATTCGATCCTCGCCGTCGGCGCGGGCGCAGTCACAAAGCTCATCGACGGGGAGAAGATAGAAAGGATATTCAACCTCAAGTACCCGTATGAGTACAACGACCGTTTCGACGAGATCCTAAAAAGGAAGGATGAAGCGGCGGCGTTTTACGCGGCGGCTCTGAGATAGGTCTATTCACGTTAAGATTATGGCAAGACGCAGGCAGAACCTTATAGGCGGCGCGATGACGCTTTCGATAGCGGCGCTGGTGGTCCATCTTTTCGGCCTTGTTTTCAAGATCTATGTTACCGAAAAGCTCGGACCGGTCGCGCGCGGATACTACGCCGCCGCTTACAATCTGTACACTCCGATATATTCCATAGCCGTCTCGGGGCTTCCCGTGGCGGTCAGCACGCTTGTGTCGCGCTACGCCGCGCTGGACCGTTTCAGGGACGTCGTGCGGGTGCATAAGCTGTCCGTCAGGCTCTTCTTTATCGTCGGGCTCGCCGCAACCGCCGTAATGGCGGGGCTTGCGTACCCGTTCACGCACTACGTCACCCACGTTCCCAACGCTCTTCCCGCCACGCTCGCCCTGACACCCGCAGTGCTTCTCTGCTGCCTGATCTCGGCATACAGGGGTTATTTCGCGGGCTTGAAAAATATGTGGCCTCACGGTATTTCTCAGGTCGTTGAGGCAGTGTTCAAGCTGTTTTTCGGCTTCGTTTTCGTGCATATCATACTTGCTTACAGCGAGAGCGCCTTTGCAAACGGCAAGGCTGTTTTCGGGGTCGTTTGTTCAACGCATGAGCAGATGCTCGGCGTTATGTGGCCTTACGCCGCGGCGGCGGCGATCTTCGGAGTGTCTCTCGCTTCGCTGATGGCGCTGATATATATGCTGATACGATACAAGTCCGGCTCCGGCGTGACCGAAGAGGAGCTCGAACGGTCTCCGCTTGCCGCCAAGGACGGCTATCTGACCAAACAGATCTTTTCCATCGCCGTTCCCGTGGTCATTTCATCACTGATAACCAACGTGTCGCTGCTCGTGGACGTGTCGACGATCCAGAACCGGCTTTACTATGCCGTGAGCGGGAACCTCGGCTTTTTCAGAACTACCTACGCGGCGGAGCTTCTCGCGGGAAAGGTGGCCGATTCGGAGATCAACACGTTCCTTTACGGCGTGTTCGATTATACTCAGGACATCGAGAACCTCGTGCCTAATATAACCGTCACGCTGGGGCTTGCGGCTCTGCCTATCCTGTCGGAGGCATGGACGGTCAAAAACCTGCGCGACACCGCCGACGGGGTGAACTCCGTTCTGAGGCTCTGTACCATCATCGCCCTGCCTTCCGGCCTTGGCGTCGCCGCGATAGCCGACGAGCTGCTGACCCTTCTTTACGGCGATACTGCGGGCATTTCGATCGCGGCGCCTATTCTGGAGGTATACGGCTGTTCGATGTTGTTTATTTCGATAAGCCAGCCGATAACAAGCATGCTTCAGGCTGTCGGCAGGCTCAAAGTGCCCATTATCGCGACGGTTTTCGGTATCCTCGCGAAGATCGGATGCAACCTCCTTTTCGTCGGAGTGCCCGAGCTCAATATACTCGGCGCGGCTTTCGGCACTGCGGCGTGTTATATCATCATCACCGCGATAAGCCTTTCTGCGCTGATAAACGCCACCGGGGTAAGAGTAGACTGGAAGACGGTTCTCATCAAGCCCGCGCTCTGCTCGATTGTCAGCACGGCGGCGTGTTACGGCGCGTATTTCCTGTTCAAAAAACTCCTTCCCGACAGTCTTTCCGGCGCAAGGTTCAATCAGTCGACCGTCGCAGCCCTGTTCGGGATCGTTTTTGCGGTCGTTTTCTACGTTCTCGCGCTGGTTCTGACAAGGACTTTGACGTCCTACGACGTGAAAATGCTTCCTAAAGGTGAAAAAATCGAAAAAACCCTTGCAAAACATGGGCTTATAGGGTAATATAAACAGGTGCGCGCCGGCGCGGGAGGATCGAATGGAATTCATTTTTAAACCGAATTACGGTATTTCCGATCTGTTGGAAATAATGCGTATCCTTCGCCGTCCCGGCGGGTGCCCTTGGGACAGGGAGCAGACCCATAAAAGCATACGGTCGAATTTTATCGAGGAGACTTACGAGGTCTGCGAGGCGATCGACCGGGAGGACCCGTACATGCTCAAGGAAGAGCTGGGCGACGTGCTCCTTCAGGTCGTCTTCCACGCTCAGATGGAATCCGAGCTCGGCACCTTCGATTTCGACGCCGTCTGCGACGGTATCTGCAAGAAGCTCATAGAGCGTCACCCCCACGTTTTCGGTGAGGTCAGGGCCGACACGAGCGAGCAGGTACTGGACAACTGGGAAAAGATCAAACAGAGCTCCAAGAACCAGAAGACCGCCACAGACGCCATCGGCGCTGTCCCGAAACAGTTTCCGTCGCTGATGCGGGCTCAGAAGGTCCAGAAGAGAGCCGCGAAGTTCGGCTTCGAATTTCCGGACGACTCTCAGGTCTTCGACAAGATCGCCGAGGAAGCCGCCGAGGTAAAGAACGCTGCGGATGAAGGCGGCAAAGACGCCGTGAGGGACGAGATCGGCGATCTGCTTTTCTCCGTAGTCAATCTCTCGCGCCGCATGGGCGTTGACGCCGAAGAAGCGCTGAGCTTTTCCACAGACAAATTCGCCGGGCGCGTCGCTGACGTTGAAAAGCTCCTTTCCGGGAGGAACGCGACGCTCTCGGAGCTTTCCGCCGAAGAGTTCGACGAGCTCTGGGAGAGGGTCAAAAACAGCTAATGACAGGATTACGCCTGTTGATTATATCAAAAATGGAGGAATCATCATGAACAAAACTGAGCTTGCAGCTGCCGTGGCCGAGAAGACCGGTCTTACGAAGAAGGACTCCGAAGCTGCCGTAAAGGCCGCCCTTGAGGCAGTCACCGCCGCCCTTGCCGCCGGCGACAGCGTCCAGCTTATCGGTTTCGGCACCTTCGAGGTCCGCGAAAGACCCGCCAGGACCGGCCGCAACCCCAGCACCGGCGCCGCCATCGAGATCGCCGCATCCAAGGCTCCGGCTTTCAAGGCCGGCGCGGCTCTCAAGAAAGCTATCGCTTAACCGAGCTTTTGTGATCGCTTGCTTTCGGGTACGGTCGGTTTTTCCGGCTGTACCCGTTTGTGTGTTTTACAGGGCGGCCGCTAAGGCTTGCCCGCTGATATACGGTAACTGAGATATGAGACTTGATAAATACCTGAAGGTGTCCCGGCTGGTCAAGCGGAGGACAGTCGCGAACGAGCTTTGCGACGCGAAGCACGTGTCGGTCAACGGCAAGGTCGCCCGCGCGTCCCTTGAGATCAAAACCGGCGACGTTATTGAGATCCAGTACGGCGCGAGCCTTACGCGCGCCCGCGTCCTTGAGGTGCGCGAAAACGCCACCAAGGACAACGCTTCGCAGATGTATGAGCTGATCTGACTGCACGAAGCCGGACTGCTTTTTATATGTGATCATTATTCCCGGGACGGGATATCCGGGATCAAACGAGATGAGAGAGGTGACGTTCCATGCTCCACAGCTTCATTATCAACCCGAACGCCGGTAAGGGCAAGGTCCAGGGCAGACTTGTTGCCGATATCAACTCTTACTGCGCCGCTCACGGCGTGGATTATGAGATCTACGTGACCAAGTGCGCCGGAGACGGTACGCGCTACGTCAGAGAAAGGGCGCAGCAGGTCGAAAAGGTCCGCTTTTACGCCGTCGGCGGCGACGGTACGCTCTATGAGGTCGTAAACGGCGCGGCGGGTCTTGAAAACGTCGAGGTCGGGATAATCCCGATAGGCTCCGGCAACGATTTTATCCGTCTTTTCGGCGGCAAAGGGGCTTTTTCGCAGCTCGACGCCCAGATCAACGGAACGCCTGTCACGCTCGACCTTATCAGGTGCGGCGAAAAGTTCGCGATTAATCAATGCTCAATGGGCTTTGACGCCGAGGTCTGCGCCAAGCAGGCCGAGTTCAAGAAGGTGCGTTTCCTGAGCGGTGAGACCGCGTATCTTGCTTCGCTGGTTTACTGCCTTCTGCATAAGCTCGGCGCGGTCTTTACCATAAAGATCGACGACGACGATCCTTTTACCAAAAACGTCCTTTTCTGCGTCGGGGCGAACTCCCGCTGGTACGGCGGCGGCTTCCAGTGCGCGCCGAAGGCCCTGCCGGACGACGGCAAGCTGGACGTAGTCGTGCTTTCGAACGAATTCTCACGCCTCAAGCTGTTTTCCGTAATATTCGACTATAAAAAGGGAAAACACCTTTCATGGCCCATTACGACCTACCGCAGGGCGAACAGGGTCAGCATCAGCTCCGAAAAGCCCGCCGCAGTCAACGTGGACGGCGAATGCGAGTACGTCCACGAGAGCGAATTCGAGCTCGTGCCCGGCGCTATTAGGTTCAATATACCTACGGTGTCGACCTATATCGCCGACAGACAGTCCGGCAGACTCGGAGAGTGAACGAAATCTCTTATTTCCGCGGTACGGACGAAGACAAAGGGACAGCAGCAAAATGACCGAATTCACACATTTGCATCTTCATACCGAATACTCCCTCCTTGACGGGGCGTGCAAGATCGACGAGCTTATAAGCCGCGTCAAGGAGCTCGGACAGACCGCCGTGGCTATCACAGACCACGGCGTAATGTACGGCTGTATGACGTTCTATCAGGCCTGTAAGGACGCCGGCGTCAAGCCGATCATCGGCTGCGAATGCTACGTCGCCGCGCGTTCCCGCTTCCAGAAAGAGCACGGGCCGGACAGCAAGAGGTACCACCTTATCCTTCTGGCGGAGAACATGACGGGCTACCACAATCTCATTAAGCTCGTCTCGCGCTCCTGGACGGAGGGCTTTTACACAAAGCCGAGGATCGACCATGAGCTTCTTGAGCAGTACCACGAGGGCCTGATCTGCCTGTCGGCCTGTCTTGCCGGGGAGATACCTCAGTATCTGCTCAACGGCGATTACGCTAAAGCGCTCGAGACTGCCAGATGGTACGACTCCGTTTTCGGTCACGGGAACTATTTTCTCGAGATCCAGGACCACGGGCTTGCCGAACAGAAAAGGATCAACCCGAACCTCGTCCGCCTTTCGCGTGAAACGGGCATAGAGCTTGTCGCGACGAATGACAGCCATTACATCAAAAAAGAGGACAGCGAGATACAGAAGATCCTCATCCGTATCGCCACCAAAAAGAAGCTTGACGAGGCGACAGGCATAGATTTTGAGACGGATGAGTTTTACGTCAAGAGCGGGGATGAGATGGCGTCCATTTTCCCGGAGCTTCCCGAGGCGATAGAGAACACCAATAAGATCGCCGAGAGATGCAATCTTGAGTTCAAATTCGGGCAATCCATACTGCCGCGCTTTGAGATCTCGCACGACGAGGAATTCTGGGACGATCACTTCAAGTATTTTTCAAAGCTCTGCAGCGACGGTTACAGACGCCGTTACGGGGACGACGACCGGTTCAGGGATCGTCTTGACTATGAGCTCGGCGTGATCGAGCAGATGGGCTTCATCGACTATTTCCTCATCGTGTGGGACTACATCAATTACGCGAAATCCGTCGGCATACCCGTCGGCCCGGGCAGGGGCTCCGGCGCTGGTTCCATCGCCGCCTACTGCGTCGGGATAACCGATATCGACCCGATGAAGTACGACCTCATCTTCGAGCGTTTCCTCAACCCGGAGAGGGTCAGTATGCCCGACTTCGATATAGATTTCTGCCCCGAACGCCGGGAGGACGTCATTGCCTACGTCAACAGGCGTTACGGCAGCGATCACGTCTCTCAGATCGCCACGTTCGGTACGATGGCGGCCAAGGGCGCGATACACGACGTCGGCAGGGTCCTCGGTTACGACCTCGCTCTTGTCAACGCTGTGGCGAAGGAAGTTCCGTCCGATCTGGGCATGACGCTTGAAAAGGCCTTGAACACGAGCGCGGATCTCAAAAAGATGTACGACGCTCAGAGCGAGGTCAGGACTCTGATCGACATGTCCATGAAGATAGAGGGCATGCCGCGTCAGGTCGGAATGCACGCCGCAGGCGTTGTCATAGCCCGCGACCCTGTGGATGAGTACGTCCCTCTGGGCAAGAGCGGCGATTCGGTCATCACTCAATACTATAAGGGCTGGGTCGAAAAGGTCGGTCTGCTGAAGATGGACTTTCTGGGCCTTCGCACGCTGACGGTCCTTGACGACGCGCAGAAGCTTATCCGCATGAAGGAGCCGTCCTTTGAGCTTGACAAGATCGACGTCGACGATCCCGAGACCTACAAAATGCTGGGTCAGGGCGGCACGTACGGCGTTTTTCAGTGTGAAAGTCCGGGCATCCGCGCGCTTATGATCAACATGAAGCCGCATAACCTTGAAGACATCATAGCCGTCATCGCTCTGTACCGTCCGGGTCCCATGGATTTTATCCCGGCGTATCTTTCGAACCGGTCCCACCCGGATGAGATCAAATACGATACGGAGCTGCTTCGCCCGATACTCGAGGTCACCTACGGCACGATCATTTATCAGGAGCAGGTCATGGAGATATTCCGCAAGCTTGCGGGTTACACCATGGGAGCTTCCGATATGGTCAGACGCGCCGTCGCCAAAAAACAGAAGGACGTGCTCGAGCAGCAGCGCAAATACTTCCTGTACGGCTCCGACGGAAGCGAAAAGGGCTCGTCGCCGTGCTGCGGCTGTATCGCGAACGGGATAAGCGAGAAGGCGGCTAACAAGATATTTGACGACATGGCGTCGTTCGCGTCTTACGCTTTCAATAAATCCCACTCCGCCGCGTATGCGCTCGTGACGTTCCAGACCGCTTTTCTCAGGTGTCACTATCCGCGCGAGTTCATGGCGGCGATGCTGACAAGCGAGATCACGAACGCCCCGAAGATGACGGCCTATCTGCTGGAAAGCCAGAATATGGGCATAAAGGTGCTCCCGCCTTCCGTCAACGAAAGCATAGACGTTTTCTCGGTCGAGGACAACTGCATCCGTTTCGGGCTGCTGGCGATCAAAAACCTCGGCTCGGGAGTTATAAAAAACATTATAGACGAACGGGACGCGAACGGCAGATTCGAATCGTTCTATTCCTTCTGCGAACGCGTTTCCGGCAAGGATTTCAACCGCCGAGCTCTTGAAAACCTGATAAAATCCGGCGCCTGCGACTGCTTTGGTCTGAACAGGCACCAGATGCTCATGATGAGCGAGGAGATACTCTCTGAGCTCGATAACAGCAGAAAAAAGAATATCGACGGCCAGATGGGACTGTTCGACCTGCTTGCCGACGACGGGGAAGTTTCATCGGGTCCGGAGCCTCCGAAGGTCGACGAGCTTGCCGATATGCAGAAGCTGGCTTACGAAAAGGAAACGACCGGTATCTACCTTTCCGGTCACCCGATGGCGGGATACCGTCATATGGCCGCCAGAGAGGGCGCGGCACGGATATCCGATCTTTCCTCCGCTAACGACCCGGACGCTCCTTCCGGGCTTAGAGACGGCGACAGGGTGACGCTGCTGTGCATGATCTCTTCCGTAAAAAAGAAGATCACCAAAACGGGCGGAATGATGGCGGTCCTCCAGATAGAGGACATATTCGGTTCCATTGAAGCGCTCGTTTTTCCGAAGAAATACGAGGAGCTCGCGCCGCTGCTTCTGGAGGAATCCATCGTTATCATCGACGGAAGGCTGTCCGTTCCCGATGACAAGCTGCCGTCCGTGACGGTGAACAAGCTGTCGGTCGCGCCGCCGATCTCGGACGTCGACAAGGGGCTGGAAAACTATCAGACGCCCGCGCCGGACTTCATTCCTGCGCCGGACGCGGCACAGATGCTCAGGGAGCTTGAAGAAGGGGAGGGCCTTGTACCGGACCCGGAAGATGAGCCTGATTTTGAAGCTGAAACAGACCCTGTGCTTCCCGACGACGGTCCGGTTTATTCCGATTTCGAAGAGTCACCCTATGAAGCCGGCGGCGTTATCGAGACCGAGTCCGGCGAGACGGGCGTTTTTGAGCCCTTTGATATCGACAGCTACGAGCCTCTGAGCTGCTTTGCGACCTGCAAAAACGACCGCAGCGGCGAGGAGGACAACGCGAAAAAGCTCGTTTCTGCGGTTGCGCCGTACAAAAGAGAGGACGTTCCGGTCAGGGCCCTGTTTTTGCGGCTCGACGCATTCTCCGCCGAACTGCTCGGCGCTCTTCTGTGCATCTGCTCGGTGTTTTCCGGCTCGAGCCCCGTGGTGCTGTTTTCAAGAGAGGACAAGACCTACTATTCCTGCCCGGTGAGGATTGCTGCCGACGAAAGACTGCTCGAGCTGCTTCGCCGGCGCCTCGGCGAACAGAACGTCGTATCAAAGGTCTGACGAGCTCTCCGCCGCTTCTTTGCGGCAGGGGAAACCCTTTATTCAACAGAGGAGACAAATGAGTATAAGTAAAATACGGTTCCGTCACAGGAAGACGTCGCCGTTCCGGGTCATCATACTGAGCTTCTTCGGACTTATAATGCTCGGGACCGTTCTGCTGATGCTTCCCATCTCTTCCCGCGAGCGATGCGCGACCCCGTTTTCCGACGCGATATTCACAGCCGTTTCCGCCACCTGCGTTACCGGGCTCGTTGTTAAAGACACGGCCACATACTGGTCGCTGTTCGGGCAGACTGTTATACTCATACTGATCCAGATCGGCGGGATGGGGGTCGTCACGATAGGCATCGCCGTCATCAGAGCTTCCGGTAAAAAAATAGGCTTACGGCAGCGGAGCACGATGCAGGAATCGATATCAGTACCTCAGGTCGGGGGAATCGTACGACTGACGGGCTTTATCCTGAAAACGTCTGCTATCATCGAGATCGTCGGCGCGGCGCTGCTCGCGCCGGTCCTGTGCAGGGATTTCGGTATCGCAAAAGGGCTTTGGTATTCGCTGTTCCACAGCATATCGGCGTTCTGCAACGCGGGCTTTGACCTGCTCGGCGTTCGCGGCAGGTTCTCGTCCCTGACCTCCTACGGCGGAGACATCTATATCAACGTCGTCATAATGCTCCTTATAATCATCGGCGGCATCGGGTTCCTTGTGTGGCGGGACGTCGGAAAAAACGGCCGGCGGCTCAAACGGTATTCTCTTCAGAGCAAGACAGTGCTTATAACTTCGGCTGTACTGATCGTCCTGCCCGCGCTTTATTTCTTTTTCTGCGAATACGGCGGAGAAGCGCTACGCGAAAGGGCGCTCTATTCCGTCTTTCAGTCCGTGACCGCGAGGACAGCGGGCTTCAACACCGCCGATCTGGCTGCGATGAACGAATCCGGGACGGCGATAATGACGATACTGATGCTCATCGGCGGTTCGCCAGGGTCCACTGCGGGCGGCATGAAGACCACGACGGTCGCGGTGCTGTTTTTTTCGGCGGTGACGGTGTTCAGCCGCAGGACCGACGTGCAGTGCTTCGGAAGAAGAGTATCCGATGAGACAGTTCGAAGCGCAGGCGCGATACTTTTTATGTACCTTGCCCTGTTTTTCACGAGCGGCTTTATCATCAGCAGAACAGAGTCGCTCCCGCTTCTGACATGCCTGTTCGAAACGGGTTCGGCGATAGGTACCGTCGGTCTGACGCTCGGCATAACGAGCAGTCTGTCGTTTCTTTCGAGAGCGATACTGATGGTGCTCATGTTTTTCGGCAGGGTTGGAGGGCTCACGCTTATTTACGCGGCGCTGCCTTCGTCGGACAGCACGAATTCCCATCTTCCTCTTGAAAAAATAACAGTCGGATAAGGAGAAAAAATGAAAACGGTTCTAATTATAGGTGTGGGAGAGTTCGGCGGCCGTATCGCGCGGCGCATGGAGGAGCTCCGCTGCGAGGTGATGGCGGTCGACGTGAGCGAGGAGCGCATCAACGAGATAATGCCATATGTTACCGATGCTATCATCGGAGACGGAACTAACGAGGAATTCCTGTCCTCTCTGGGGGTGTCCAATTTTGACGTTTGCATCGTCGCCCTCGGCGGGCTGTTCCAGTCGTCGCTCGAAACGACCTCGTTCCTCAAAGAGCTCGGCGCGAAAATGGTCGTGTCCCGGGCGACAAACGACGTGCAGATGAAGTTCCTGCTGCGCAACGGGGCGGACGAGGTCGTGTATCCCGAAAAGGATATGGCTCTGCGCATCGCGACTAAATATGCGTCCGACATCATACTTGATTTTATACAGTTGGATAACAATTACTCGATCTACGAGCTGAAGATCCCGAAGGAATGGTTCGGCAGGACGCTGTCGCAGCTTGATATCCGGAAAAAATACAAGGTCAACATACTGACCATCAGACGCGGCAAAGAGGTTTTCATCCCTTCGCCGGATACCGTTCTGGTCACGGACGACGTAGCGTTCGCGATCGGGGAGCTGCAGGATATCCGCAAGGGCTTCAAAATCTGGGACTGAGCGCCGGCGCGCCGTTTTCAGGCATCCGGGAAGGGGCGGCAAACCCGCCCCTCTTTTATTTGAAAAAAGCTTTGCGGTTTCCGAAAAATGTTGGCAAGTGACGCTTGACAAAGCCGATAAAAATGGTATACTGATTTTTAGCACTTAAAGTGATCGAGTGCTAATCATATTCTTCCGGGAGGAAAAACCGATGAAAAAGCAATTCAAGACCGAGTCCAAAAAGCTCTTGGACCTGATGATAAACTCGATCTACACCCACAAGGAGATATTTCTGCGCGAGCTGATCTCAAACGCCTCCGACGCGGAGGACAAGCTGTATTTCAGATCCCTGACGGATGAAAACGTAGCTCTCAAGCGCGAGGATTACGAGATAAGGATAGACCTTGATAAAGAGAACCGCCTTCTGACGATCAGCGACAACGGTATAGGGATGACGGCCGCCGAGCTTGAGAAAAACCTCGGCACTATCGCAAAAAGCGGCTCGTCGGAGTTCAAGAGCGAGAACGACCAGAGCCCCGACGTGAGCGTCATAGGGCAGTTCGGAGTCGGCTTTTATTCCGCCTTCATGGTCGCAGACGACGTGCGCGTCTGCTCGCTTGCCTACGGCGAGACCCAGGCGTACGAGTGGCGCTCAAAGGGTGCGGACGGTTTCACCGTCACGCCCTGCGACAAGGATACCGTAGGTACCGAGGTCATACTCCACATCAAGCCGGACACGGACGAAGAGGATTACAGCTCTTTCCTTGAGGAGTACAAGCTCCGTGAGCTCGTTCGCAAGTATTCAGACTATATCCATTATCCTATCGTGACCGACGTTGAGACGACTCAGAAAAACGAGGACGGCGAGGAAACTACCGTTACCGAAAAACAGACCCTCAATTCCATGGTGCCGCTCTGGAAGCGTCCCAAGGGCGAGGTCACGGATGAGGAGTTCGCCGACTTCTATAAGCAGAAATTCTATGACTATGAGGCCCCCGCAAAGACCATAAGCTATAAGACGGAGGGAACGGCGACTTTTTCCGCGCTGCTGTTCATCCCGTCTCACGCTCCTTATAATTATTATTCAAAGGAATACGAGCGCGGGCTGAAGCTTTATTCCAACGGCGTGCTCATCATGGATTCCTGCAAGGAGCTCCTGCCCGACTGTTTTTCCTTCGTCAAGGGAATCGTGGACAGCGACGACGTTTCGCTCAATATTTCCCGTGAAACGCTCCAGCACGACAGTCAGCTGAAGCTTATCGCAAAGAACGTGGAAAAAAAGATCCGTTCCGAGCTTGAAAAAATGCTGAAGAACGAACGCGCGGAATATGAAAAGTTTTTCAAAGCCTTCGGTCTGCAGATCAAGTTCGGCGTGCAGAGCGATTTCGGGATGCACGCGAAAGATCTTGAAAATCTGCTCATGTTCCGCTCCTCGGAGACTGGAGAGATGACTACTCTCGGGGAATACGTCTCAAGGCTGAAAGAAGACGACAAGGTCATATACTACGCCTGCTCCGACAGCGTCGCCAAAATAGAGGCTCTGCCGCAGATAGACGCGCTCAAAAGCAAGGGCAAAGAGGTGCTGTACTGCACGGAATACGTCGACGAGTTCGCTCTGAAGACCATGAGGGAGTTCGACGGTCATGAATTCGTCAACGCCTGCACGGTTTCCGACGACCTGACCGAAGATGAAAAAACCGAGCAGGAGAAGCTCAACGCGGACTATGCGGAAGTCGCGAAGGCGGTCAAGGACGCGCTGGGCGATTCGGTCGCCGAGGTGCGTTTCTCGTCAAGGCTCGGCAAGCACCCGGTGACAATTTCCACTCAGGGCGAGATCTCTCTTGAAATGGAAAGAGTGCTGTCTTCCATGCCCGGAGCCGACGAAATGGGCGGCGTCAAGGCGCAGAGCGTGCTTGAGATCAATGCCGACCACGCGATTGCCGGAAAACTCAAGGCTGTTTACGCGCTCACGCCGGAAAAAATAGCCGATTACGCCAAGGTGCTCTACGCGCAGGCGAGGCTTGTCGGCGGCTTCTCCGTCGAGGATCCCGCAGAAGCGGCAGAGCTCGTGTGCGATATTATCAGCAGGTGACGGATCAAAAAAAATACGGCGCGGTCCTTGCGGGCTGCGCCGTTTTTGTTTGGTTAATGCATTATTTCGATTCCGGGACTTCCTCGGCGCCGTCTACGGTGCCTACATAGCCGGAGACCATGGCGTTTCTTCTTTCGGACAGTTCGTAGTACATCTTGGCGGTGAATTTCCTGGACATCGGCCAAAGGAACTTCGGAACAATGCCAAGACCGGAGGTGACCAGCGGTACGACGGTAGACAGGAAGAAAAGCCAGAACTTTGTGCTGGGATCCTGCGTTCCGATCTTGAGCCCCTGCACATAGCCGATCTTCTTCATGACGAGCCTTTGAATGGAGCCCATGATTATGCCCTGAGCCTTCAGGATGAGCCCCTGCGCGACCGAGGTCGTGGCTTCCATCCTGAAGCCGGTCTTCCATTCGCAGTAGTCCATCGCCTGGTTCCACAGGTCTGCGTTGATGACCTTGTTGACGCCGAAGAGCAGCTTGCTGAAAAACTCGGTAAAGCCGTAAGCCGTAAGCATGGGCTTGAGCTTCAGGTAATTGTTGTTGGTTATGCCGACAAGGAAGAATCCGAGGGAAACCATGTCTCCGTAAATGTCGGAGCCGACCCATATCGCTTTTGCAGAGAACCTTTTGCGAAGCGGCTTTACGAACGCGTAAGAGATCGAGCCGACCGGTCCGGAGATACCGCTGACGAGCGCCTTTGCGGTGTTGATCATGTGGTCTCCGCCGAAAATGTCTATCCAGTAGTTTTGCTGAGAGGTGCCTATTCCGAAGCCGCCGAGGAAGCTTGACAGGCACATCAGCAGCATTGGGTAGTTAGTGAAGATCGCCCGGAAGGACGTTTTAAGATCCGGCCTTTCGATGCGCTGAGGCACTCGCTCCTTAGTTACCAGGAAAAACCAGAATGTGAATATCGAAGAGATCACGGCGCAGCCTACGCCCATGCCCATGAAAATGGTCCGCAGCTTGATGTTCCACCGTCCGGTCGACGACATATCGAACAGGAAACCGAAGATATATCCCGGCATGTCTTCGCCCATGTAACCGGTAAGCAGCTCGGCAAGCGTGATGAGGCGCACACGTTCGTTCGGGTTCGGCGTGATGGTGGACATATATCCGCCCTTTGCGATACCGGTGAAGGTGCCGGCGGTCTCGGTGATGACGCCGAAGAGATACCAGAATATCAGCTTGGGCATGTAGTCGGGCGCGGAGTCCGGGAACATATAGGGCAGGAACCAGTACAGCAGACCGATAAGGGACATCGGTATCTGCATGAGCACAAGGTACGGGCGGAATTTGCCTAATCTGGTGCGCGTATTGTCGACTATGGCGGAGATGAACGTGTCGTTGATAACGTCCCACGCGCCGGTGAAAAGACCGACTATCGCGGAGATGCCGAAGTCGATCTTGACGACGTCCAGAACGAAGCGTTCGCTGTAGCCGCCTATGTTGAAGGAGTTGGAAAAGTCATTGAACAGGTACGCAAGCGTTTCTTTTGTGCCGACGTAGTTGTAGCTTCTGAATATGTTCTGTGTCAGCTGTTCCTGTGAAACGGCGCCGCCGGCTTCTGTTGCAACTGCGGTTTTTTCTTGCTCGGACAAACGTACGGCCTCCTTTACTCGTTGTCTGCGCCTTCGACGACCGAATCTACGTATTCCGACACAGCCTTGCTCCTGCGTTCGGAGAGCTCGTAGTACATCATGGCGCGTTTTTTCTTGGAGATGGGCCATAGCATCTTCGGGACTATGCCGAGTATGCCCGTGACGAAGGGGATGATGGTCGACAGCGCGAACAGCATGAACTTGGTCTTGTTGTCCTGCGTACCGATCTTGAGCCCCTGCTCGTAGCCGATGGCCTTCATGATGAAGTTCTGAATGGTGCCCTTGACAACGTTCTGGATCTTGATGACAAGGCTCTTGGCAACGCCGGTCGTAGCCTCCATCCTGAAGCCGTTTTTCCACTCGCAGTAGTCCATCGCTTCGTTCCAGAGGTCTGCGTTGATGACCTTTCTTACGCCGAAGAAAGCCTTGTCGAAGAACCCGCGTACGCCGAAGGCGATCAGCATGGGCCAGAGCTTCAGGTAGTTGTTGCCTGCAAGTCCGAACAGGAAGAAGCCCACTCTCAGAGCGTCTCCCCAGACGTCCTCAAGCACCCACAGGAATTTTGATGAGAAGCGTTTGCGAAGCGGCGCGACGAAAGCGTACGATATCGAACCTATAGGCGCGGAGGGTATGCCCACTATGGTGAGCAGCGTGTTTATCATAGAGTCGCCGCCGAAGACGTCGATCCAGTAGTTCTGTTCGCCGGAGCCGACCGCGAAGTTCCCGAGGAATTCCGACGCGCACATGAGCAGCACGGGGTAGTTCGTGAACACCGCCTTGAAACCGGCTCTGATATCCGGCTTTTCGATCGACTGCGGTACGCGTTCTCTGGAGGTAAAGAAGAACCAGAGAGTGAACGCCGACGAGATCAGGGCGGTAGAGGAACCCATCCCCAGGAAGATCGAGCGAAGCGACGCACCCCATCTGCCGGTATTGACAAGATCGTACAGCACACCGAAGATGTAGCCCGGCATATCCTCGCCCATGTAGCCGGTGAGCAGCTCAGCGAGGGTGATGAGCCGGACACGTTCATTCGGGTTCGGGGTGATCGTCGACATGTAGCCCGCCCTGGCTACGCCGGTGAACGTACCTGCCGTTTCCTGGATGACGTTGAAGGTAAAGTAGAAGATGAGCTTGGGGATGTATGTGCCTGGGGTCCCGGGAAAGAAGTAGGGGAGGAACCAGTAAAGCAGCCCCAGAATGGACAGCGGTATCTGGCAGAAGATAAGATACGGCCGGAATTTGCCGATCCTCGAGCGGGTATTGTCAACGAGCGCGGAGATGAAAATATCGTTTACTACGTCCCACGCGCCTGTGAAAAGGTTGACTATACCGGCGATGCCGAAGTCGATCTTGACGACGTCCCAGATGTATCTCTCGTTGTAGCCGTTGATGTTGAAGGAGTTCGAAAAATCGTTGAACAGATACGCGAGCGTTTCCTTCGTCCCGACGTAGTTGTAGCTGCGGAATATATTGGATGTCGTTCGCTCCTCAACGGCGGTGTTCGACGGATTATTTTGCGACACTTGTCACCACCTCCAGATCGGTGATGTAGACAAGCAGAGTATCCGAGTATTCATGTCCCTTATATTTGAGGGTCATGTTAACGATAACAGGCTCGTCGGATTTTCCGCGGATGGTCATTACCGCGTCCTCGGTGTTGATGCTAATGATCCCGTCGACGGAGTACTCGAAAACAAGCTCCCATTCGTCGCTCAGCGCGTTGTCGTTGACCCTGATGTCGGCGGGAAGGGCCTCGATATCCGTGCTGCTGACGGCAATGGCGCGTTTGGTGAATCTGGCTCCGTACCACTTGAAGCTGAAGTTCTCGGTGGCTCTGTAGGGGATGTCGACCGTGAAAGTGGTCTGCCCGTTGCCAAGTGCGGCGTATTTTTCGGTCAGAGTGAAAGTCACGGTAAGAGTGTAAATACGGTTGACGGACGCAGAGACGATCTGGTCGTACACCCGGTCTATCTTGTAGCTGACTTTATACTCAAGGGGAGTCACAACGATGTCGTTGATCGTCATCGCGTCTTTCAGAATGTCGGCGACCTGGAGGAATACCTCGTTGTTCGTTATGTCGGCGGCGTAGGTCTGAAGCAGAGTCGTTTCGTCCAGCGTCATGTCGACAAAATAGAAGCCGTCGTCCCTGACGTTGCCTTCCTCGTCGGTCCAGCCGCGATTGGCGGAGCACTCTTTAACAACGTCGGCGAACACTTCGAGCGGTGAGTAATCGCCTTCTTCGCCGGTGATGCCGCCGTTTTCTGGCGGATAGAAGCCTGCTATCCGGCCGGCTGTCCCGGAGCGGATAAGCTCGATTATAGCGTTGTCGGACTCGCCGAACGGGAACGCGATCTCGCCGTCGATGCCTACGGACGTAGAGTATGTGCCCTCGCAGTCGTCCGCGGAGATCAGGTTGCCGTAAAGCTCATCGATATATGAGCAGACGGCGTCCTTCCCCTGAGGGAGCTCTCTGGCAGAGGCAAGCTCTTTCTGCTCGGGAAGCGTGAATTTCGGCTTGTTGATCTGGTATCTCGCGTACAATGCCACGCAGGCAAAGCATGTTGCAAGCAGAAATATAACGACGAGGACGATAAGCGCTATCTTGGTTTTCTTGCCTAATTTTTTCTTCGCAGGTTCACTCACAGCTCTTTGCCCTCCTCTTCCGCCTTGAGCGCTTCCGCAAGCTGCTTGAGGCGTTCATCATGCTCTTCTTCGCTTTCAAACACCGGCAGTGTCAGATCGTCAAGATCGACTTCGCCCGCGCGTACCTGCTTAAGTATGGCTCTTCTTTTTATGTCGTTTTCGCGGTAGACCGGCTCGATCCCGTCCTTGACCATTTTCCGGTTAAGGAAGAATATGATAACGAACATCGCGCAGGACGCGACAGCGCCGAAGCCGAACGAGTACGACGCGATGTCTGTGTTGTGCGCGACGGCCTTCATGGCAAACGCCGCAATCTGGGCGAGTACGGAAACGATAGCTCCGATGAGCGCCGCCCACTCTATGAACTTTGCGCCTTTGGAGAGATTGAGAAATCCCAGAAGCAAAGCGACGACGATCGCGGCGTCTATCAGCACGATGATCACAGCGAAGCATGCCGGTACGACGGCGGCAAGCGTCTGCGACGAGAACAGCGAGCTTGAAAGGAAGGTCGGCAGATGAGTGAACAAACCGCTGTTGAAAGCCTGGATGATGCCGATGATGCCTATCGAGAACTTGTCGCTGTAAAAGGGTACGCTGTATGTCGTGGCGGCAAACGGTATGAGCAGGGCGGCGGCGGCGAGCACCACGAAGATCATCCTCGCAATGGCGATCTTGCTGCCGATGAACTCCGCCTTGATGCGGGCTATGACCATACGCGCGGCGGCGCCCTCAAGCTCTGTGCGCTTTGCGTCGCGCGCAAGTACCGCGTCCTGGGAGTAATACATGATGTTTACCCCGCAGTGCCTGCAGTTGGGCCTGATGTCGTAAAAAGGAATCTCGCCCCCGCATTTGGGACATTTCATGAAAAAACCTCCTTGCTGAAGAATAACAAAAAGAACACGGCGGAAATCGCCGTTTACCCGTCCTTTTCCACTCGGTCGTATTGTATCACCAATATCGTAAAATTGTAAAGTGGTTTTTTGAAAAACTGACTAAAATAGATTTAACAAAACCGTGTTTTTGTTAATATTTTGTTCAAAAAACTGGAGTATATCTGAAGCTTTTGCGCGAAAAATTCATCGTTGGTCTTGCATTTTCGTCAGCCGGAGTCTATAATCCCGCAAGACAGGAGATAGGATATGGAAGTTTATTTTACGTTTACGTTATTGTTCATCGCTGCAGAGGCGGTGCTTACGGTGTTTTCTTTTTTTGGGGCAAAACTTGATTTCAGACCCGCCGTGAGGACGGTCCTGACCGTTCTGAAGGCTCTTGTCGGCATTGCCTGCGCCGTGGTGGTCCTGGCGGGTCCGGTCCAGCTTCGTTTCGCGCAGCCTTTTTTGATGGCTCTTTACGTCGCTCTGCTGGCTGACGCCGCCGCCTGCGCGGTTTACGGCATATACCGCCGCATAGGCAAAAAAGAATACAGCCGCAAGGTCCTCAAATGCTTCAGCCTCGTCTTCGGAGTCCTGTTTTTTGTTTACGGCGTTGTGAATATGCAGCTTGTCGTGCCGAAATACAGCTCTTATTCCTCCGAAAAGCTGACGCAGGAGCACAGGTTCGTTTTTCTTGCAGATCTGCACGTTGGCTCCGCGCAGAGCTTTTCGGTCACCGAAAAAACTGTCGAAAAGATCGCGCTCGAGTCGCCGGAGTTCGTTATACTCGGCGGCGACATCGTCGACGATTACACTACCGAAGCCGAAATGAAGGATACCTTCGCCCTGTTCGGAAGCCTCGGCGTCCCGGTATACTATATTTACGGCAATCACGACAGGCAGGGGCACGCCGAGTATGCCGGAGGCGTGAAGTTCACCCCGGAAGAGCTTGAAACAACGATGGAGGACTGCGGCGTCACTGTGCTGAAGGATAAATACGTTTCCATTGCTCCGGATCTTGTTCTGCTTGGGAGGGAAGACATCAGCGAGGGCGAAGGCAGATCGGAAGCCGGAACGCTTGTCAACCCCGCTCCCGACAGCTTTCTTATCGTTGCCGACCACCAGCCCGTCCAGTTCAAGGAGAATCTCGTCTGCGGGACCGACCTGCAGCTTTCCGGGCACACTCACGCAGGGCAGCTCTTCCCGCTCAGGGCGTTTTATTCTCTGATCGGGTACTGCAGCGGAGAGTACAGGGTAAACGGCTCGGTGCTGCTCGTGTCCTCCGGCGCGTGCGGCTGGCGGATGCCTCTGCGCACCGACGCGAGGTGCAATTATGAGGTCATAACGCTCAGCCCTGCCGTGCAGGAAAGCTGAACGGGAGAAGCGCATCATGACCCGATATGCTTTTGACAAAGCCCGAGCCGTCTGGGCCGAAGGAAAAGAACGCGAACGCAATTATTCCATGATCGCCCGCTGCGTCGTCCCGAAATGCCGGGCAATGACTCTGCGGCTGACCGGGCATTCCGGTTACAGCGTGTTCGTCAACGGGAAATTCGTTTTTCACGGTCCGGCAAGAGCGGGCCACGGCCATTTCAGAGTCGATGAACTCGATCTTTCTGAGTTCGCAGGCGAGCCCGAAAACATCGTCGCGATACTCTGCGTCGGGTACAACATCGCCTCTTTCCAGCTGACCGACCAGCCCTCGTTCCTCTGCGCCGAGCTTGTCTGCGGCGGCGAGGTCGTGCGCGCCACCGGAACCGACGACGATTTCGATTACTCCGAGTATACGATGAGGCTGCAGAAGGTCCAGCGTTATTCCTTCCAGCGTCCTTTCGTCGAGTGCTACAGATTAGGCGAAGATCATATGCGCTTTGCTTCAGACCCGGCTTACAGGCCCGAGGCTGTTCCCGTTGTTCCCGTCGGAGATAAGAGCTTCATTGCGCGGGACACTCTCCCGACCGATTACGAGCGCAGAGATGCAAAGGCCGTCCGAGTCAGAGGCGGAGCGGCTCCGGGAGCGCTGAAAAATGATTTTTCACCCGCGGATTTCCGCGGCGCGAGGGGCGACGGCGGCGAGTTCGGCTTCAGGGAAGACGAGCTTGAGATCTATTCGCAGAACGAGCTTTACGCGATGCGGTTTTTCGACGTTGAGACGACGGATGAGCCGGCGTCGGACGTCAGTTTTGCCGACGGATCTTTTGCAGTTTTCGATATGGGAGTGAATACTTCGGGCTATATAGACATTTCGCTGAGCGTTGATTCGGCCTCTACCGTTTGGGCTGTCTTCTCCGAAACGCTTCCGGAATCCGGCGTTATCGACCCGGGCGCGAACGGCTGTTCCTCCGAGGTGCGCTGGGAGCTGACAGAGCCGGGGCGTTTTTCGCTGCTCAGCTTCGAACCGTACACGTACCGCTATCTCCAGCTTATAGTCGTCGGCGCGGACGCAGTTTGCGAAAAACTGTCGCAGCTCTGCGAGCACTATCCGGCGTCCGGGCTCCTTCCTGCTCCGGAGATTGCCGATACGGAGCTGAAAATGATCTATGACGCCGCGGTCGAGACCTTCTGTCAGAACGCTACGGATATTTTCATGGACTGTCCCTCCAGGGAGCGCGCCGGCTGGCTTTGCGACAGCTTCTTTACCGCCCGGACAGAGTATGCCGTTACCGGTCGGAGCCTGATAGAGAAGGCCTTTCTTGAGAATTTCATCATGACGGACAGGTACCCGAGGATCGCCGAGGGCATGCTGCCGATGTGCTACCCCTCCGATCATTTCGACGGCAACTACATCCCGAACTGGGCTATGTGGTACGTCGTCGAGCTCGCGGAGTACCGGAAGCGTTCCGGCGACGAAGAGCTCGTTGCCCGAGCCAAAGGCAAGGTGCTTGCTCTCGCGGATTTTCTCACGAAATTCGAAAACGAGTCGGGGCTTCTCGAAAAGCTCGAACGCTGGGTCTTTGTAGAGTGGAGCAAGGCCAACGACTACGTCCAGGACGTGAATTTCCCGACGAATATGCTCTACTCGAAATTCCTCCGCGTTATCGGCGAGATGTACTCCGAAAAAGAGTATATCGAAAAGGCGGAAAAGCTTGCAGAGACGATAAGGAACACCGCCTTCGACGGACGGTTTTTCATTGACAACGCCGTCCGGGAAAACGGCAGGCTGAAGCTCACGGGCAACCATACCGAGACCGCACAGTATTACGCGTTCCATACGGGCGTCGCCGACGTCGGGACCTATCCGGAGCTTTATGAACTGCTGCTGAACTCGTTCGGCTCCGTGCGCGACCCGGAAAAGGAGTATCCGGACGTGCCGGTTTCCAACGCGTTCATCGGCAATTTCCTCAGGCTTGATATTCTGTTCGAAAACGGGGAATACGACAGGCTTCTGAGCGACATAAAGGGTTTCTTCCTGCCGATGGCGAAGGAAACAGGCACTCTCTGGGAGCATATGTCTCCCGGGGCTTCCTGCTGCCACGGCTTTGCCTCCCACGTCGCTTACTGGCTCGTTGAAATGAAGAAAAGAGGTGTCGCTTTTTGAAAAAATATGACGTTGCCGCGTACATCTGGCCATCTTACACCGGTAAAGAGCCGAGGGCTTACCAGTTCTGGGAAAAGGGGATAGGCGAGTGGCAGTCCGTCCTGACCGCCGAAAAACGCTGCGATCACCACATCCTGCCCAGAAAACCGTTATGGGGCACCGTCGACGAGGCGGACCCGAAAGTCATGGAGTTCCAGATACAGGAGGCCGTGCGCCACGGCGTGAACGTGTTCATCTATGACTGGTACTGGTATGACAGGCGGCCGTTCCTGGAGCAGTGCCTTGATTCGGGTTTTCTCGGCGCGCCGAACAACGGCGACATGAATTTTTACCTCATGTGGGCCAACCATGACGCCGGATACCTGTGGGACAAGAGACAGACCGATATCGACGAGATCATCTGGTACGGCAGCCAGCCGAGGCATGAGTTCGACCGTATCTGCGATCGAGTGATAGAGATGTATTTCAAGCGCCCGAACTATTATACGATCGGCGGCTGCCCGGTGTTCATGATCTATGAGATGAGCAACCTTGTCAGGGGGCTCGGCGGTATCGATGAAGCGCGGCGCGCTCTTGACAGCTTCCGGGAAAAGACAGTGAAAGCCGGATTCCCGGGGCTTCACCTCCAGGCTACGGTCTATTCCGAGAACGCCGTCAACGTCAGCGGCGTGGATTCGACACGCGAGGGGTCGACAAAAGACCTTGTCGAGCTTCTGGGCTTTGATTCGGTTACGCATTACCAGTTCGTCCATTTCGTCGACTGCAACCGCGATTACCCAGAGCTTCTGCCCGACGTCAAGGCCGAATACGAGCGTATCCGCAGGGAATACAGGGTGCCCTATTACCCGCACGTTTCCGTCGGGTGGGACAACAACCCGCGCTTCAACCGGCTGACACTGCCGATACTGAGGAACAATACCCCCGAAAACGTCAAAAAGGCTTTTGAACTCGCAAAGGAGTATTCCGACAAATACAACGACGTGCCGCTCATTACGGTCAACTCTTGGAACGAGTGGACGGAAATGAGCTACCTTGAGCCGGACGACGTTTACGGCTACGGTTATCTTGAGGCGATCAGAGACACGTTTCTGAATTGATGTAACCTTAGTTAAAAATCATTTTTCGAGGAGGAGCTTTTTATGAAAAAGATCGTTTCCGTCATCCTTTGCGCAGTGCTTGCGCTGTCCTGTACCGTGTTCGTTTTCGCCTCAGACGCCGACGATTCCTTCGGCGAGTATGAGCACGTTTTCATCATCGGTATAGACGGCGCCGGCGCAATGTTCGGCAGGGAAGACCTGAACACACCCAACTTTGACCGCATTTTCGCGGACAACGCCTGCCGCCACGACGCGGTCACGGAGTACATCACAACCAGCGCGCAGAACTGGGGTTCCATCCTGACGGGTCTTTCCTATGACGTTCACGGTTTTACGAACGACAGCACCGCCAGTGAAAAGAACACCTCTGCGTCCTCGAATCACACCGTGTTTTATTACGTCCGTCAGGCCGTGCCGGATGCCGAGCTCGTTTCCTTCTGCCACTGGAGCAATATCAACAAGGGCATAATCGAGTCCGATATCGGCGTTAAAAAGGTCAACCGCGGGACAGATCCGCTCGTCGTCGACATGATCGTGGATTATTTCAGCAGCGGCAACGCGCCTAAGCTTATGTTCGTACAGCTCGACTCAGTCGACCACGCTGCGCACACCTACGGCGGCTTTTCCGACGAATACTATGCTGCCGTCGAAAAAGCGGACGTTTATCTCGGCGATATCTACGACGCGATATACGCTCAGGGCCTTATGGATAACAGCCTGTTCATAGTTGTTGCCGACCACGGCGAGACCGCCGGCGGCCACGGCGGCCAGACCAAGGAGGAGAGCTCCGCCGTCCTCGCCGTCGCCGGGCACAGCGTCAACGCGGCCGAGCTCGGAGAGGGCGTCCATAACCGCGACGTTTCGGCCATCACGCTACACGCCCTCGGTATCGAGCAGCCCGAAGCCTTTGTCTCTTCCGTTCCCGCAGATCTTTTCGGCGACAGCCGCGAGAAAACGACCGACCCGAACCCGATGCCCGAAAGACTGCGCGAGTGGAGGATATTCTTCTACGACTTCGTCAGGATGGTCAACATCCTGCTGAGCCTGTTCGACTGATAATGGTAAAAAAAACTGAAGGAGATTTATTGATATGAAAAAGCTTTCATCTGTTCTTCTTGCGCTCGTTCTAGTTTTTGCTTTCGGCTTTGCCGCGTTTGCCGGCAGTGCCGCAGACGAAGGTTCCTTCGGCGCTTACGAGCACGTCTTCATCCTCGGCGTTGACGGCGCCGGCAGGTTCTTCAAGGATATAGACACCCCGAACTTCGACCGCATGTTCGAAAACGGAGCCGTGAAGTATGATGCACGCGCCGAGGTCAAAACGGACAGCGGCCCCAACTGGGGAGCGATACTCACCGGCGCTTCCATTTTCAAGACCGGACTGCAGAACGGCGTGACCGGCGAGGCGGAGCGCACGAGCGAGACGGATTTCCCGACCGTGTTCACGTATCTCCGCAAGGCTCATCCCGACGCAGTGCTGGCGTCCTTCGTGCACTGGAACAATATCAATAACGGCATAATCGAAACTGACGTCGACGTTTATAAATTCGACGTCGGCTCCGACGACGGCGTGACTGACGCCATATGCGAGTATCTTGACTCCGGCAACGCGCCGGAGCTCATGTTCGTACAGCTTGACGACGTCGACGGCGCGGGCCACGGGTACGGCAGCAAGTCCGACGAGTATTTCGAAGCCATCAAGGTCGCGGACGCTCAGCTCGGCAGGATCTATGATTCCATCGTTGCCAACGGGCTTCTCGACACGTCTCTCATCATCGTCACCGCCGACCACGGCCATACGCTCACCGGAGGCCACGGCGGGATCACCCTTCGCGAGTCTCAGGTAATGATCGCGATCGCAGGCAAAACCGTCGTCGCAGGCGGTAAGCTCGACGCCGGCACGAGGAACCGCGATATCGCAGACATCGCCCTGTACGCTCTCGGTGTTGAAACGCCCGACACCATGACCGCCCGCGTTCCCTCCAACCTGTTTGCGGGCGTCAACGGCGAATCAAGACCCGGGGCGAAGGACCTTGCAGACGCTTTGATCAGCGCTTTTGTCTGGCCGCTGACTCTTATCACGGGGATCTTCGGAGCATAAACAAAGATCTGATAACCGCAGCACGCAGCTCCCGGACGGCTCTTGCGAGCCGTCTATTTTTATGAGTTGAAGCCATGAAAGGGTTTACGGACCCGTCATTATTCATAAAAACGCCGTTTTCTGTTGATTATTTTCACAGGATGTGATAAAACGGTCTGCGGACGCTTCGGGCGTCCGCAAAAAGCGGAGTTCGGCCTCTAAATCCTTCGCTATAAAAAATAAAACCAAGGAGAAATAAAAATGAAGAAGATCGCATCCGGGCTGCGGGATGCAAAGCTGCTGCTGCGGAGCATCCCGTCGACCGTTACCGCTCTGTTTACGATATCGGTCGTAGTGATGAACCTGCTCGCCAACAAAACCATCTATCAGTCGGACGTGATCGCCATCGACGGCGGGATACTGATCTCCTGGCTGTCTTTTTTATGCATGGACATCGTGACCAAGGCTTTCGGTCCGAAAGCTGCGACAAAGCTATCTTTTTTCGCGACCGGAACGAATCTTCTCGTATTTCTGATCTTTTATATCGTCAGCATCATTCCGAGCGACGCGGACGACTACACGGCCTTTGACTCGATTATCGGCGGGACGTGGTTCATCCTTCTGAGCAGCACCGTTGCGTTCCTGTCCTCGGCAATTATAAACAACTTTTTGAACTGGGGCATAGGAAGAATGTTCCGCAGGGATCCCGACGGCAAGCTCGCTTATATCACCCGCAGCTACGTTTCCACCTTCATCGGTCAGTTTTTCGATAATTTCTTTTTTGCTTCGCTGACGTTCATGTTTTTTGCCCCGATATTCTGGGACGGCTTCCGCTGGACGCTGATACAGTGTTTGACCTGCTCTCTGCTCGGAGCGGGGCTCGAGCTCATTATGGAGGTCGTTTTTTCGCCGATAGGCTATTTCGTACTGCGTCAATGGAAAAAAGACGGGGTGGGCGAGGCTTACCTGAACCACGTCGATACGGAGGAAGCGGCATGAAGATCATAATAACCGGCGCTTCAGGCGGCATAGGCTCTGCCGTCTCCGAAAGGTTTTTGTCTCTGGGGCACATCGTCCACGGCATAGACGTGGCG
>JAILDS010000062.1 GCA_024689165.1 Clostridia bacterium | reverse complement strand
CCCACGGCTACGGCGAGGGGAAGCGCGCCTCTTCGATGCAGGGCTTCCCGCATTTCAGGGACTGCGTTTTCACGGGCGAGTTCCCCGTCGCGCGGGTCGTTTTTGAGGACGCCTCCTTCCCCGGCGCGGCGCTGAGCTTCAGCGCGAGCGTGCCCGTATCGCGGCAGCCCGGGTCGGGATAAGAGCGCCCCGGCAGGCAGTCGTTTTCGGTGAAGTTGCGCCAGTAGCGCTCAAGCCCGTCGTTCCAGCCTCCGCGGTACCAGTACTCCTGGCAGCTGACCCGGACGCCCTCCGCGCCGGGAACGGCTCCGACGCCGCTCGCGGCAAGGGACATGTCGCAGTACTCCGTTTCGTCCGGCGAGTATTTCGTCTGCCGCAGGAAAAGCGCGCCGCCGTCCCGCGTCTTCACGAACTCGTTGACCGAGCCTTCGGACGGGTTCATGAGCGTCCCGGCGAAGGTGTAGTCTACCGGCTCGCCGGTCGTGTTCGTGACGGCGTATTCCAGAAACGCCGCCGGGATCGACGAGTCACTGTCGTTGAGGGGTATGAGCGGGTTGAACGCCGTCAGAGAAACCGCGCCGGGGAAGGAGGCGTCCTCAAAAACGACCCGCGCGACGGGGAACTCGCCCGTGAAAACGCAGTCCCTGAAATGCGGGAAGCCCTGCATCGAAGAGGCGCGCTTCCCCTCGCCGTAGCCGTGGGAATAGTCGCCCGTAAGTCGCGTGTCGTCGTCGGCGCAAAGCACCCTCGCGTCGATCGTCCTGCCGGCGCGTGAGGCCTTTAACGCGAAGTGGGAGTACCCGTTGCCGCCGCCCTTGTTGGGGCGGTTGAATATCTCCCAGTCGACGAGGCTGCCGTTCCCCGCAAGGCCGATACAGCCCGAGCCCATCCCCCCGAGCGGGAAGGATATCTCTCTGAGGTGTTCTTTTTTATAGGTCGTTCTGCTGTTCATTGAATCTTTCCGTCAGATAAGCTTCAACGGATGCAACGAACGACTCCGCGTCATGGACCTGCCGTTCAACGTCCGCTTCGGAAACAACGTAGAAGTCTTCATAATCCGTTTCCGAACGTATGCTGAAGGCTGATTTGATCATGTTTGCCATTGCCGGGCTGAAGATCCCGGTTTTGATATAATTATGGCTGAAAGCTCCGATAACGCCGGAGTGTTTTCTGAAATCCTGCCCGTCAAGCGCCAGAACCGCCCGGGCCGCGTGGAAAATAGCGTAATACGAGCGGTTCGCAGCGTTTTCAACCATACCGAGCTGCAGAGTTTTCTGCGCATCCGAAAGGTCGTTTTTTGCCTTTTCGATCCTGAACTCCGCCAGCGCCTTTTTTTCTTCATTATCCATAGACAAAAACTCCGTCCCGTTTTACGTTCCTGAAAAACGGCAGCGAGCCGCTCCAGCGGTCAAAGGTCGCCTTGTCCTGCAGTTTTATCGAAATGACCACGTCGTACTTCAGATCAAGATCGCAGGAATAATCGCAAACCTGCCTGCGATACGACGCAAGCTCGTCCCTGTCCATATTCACAAGAGCCATGACGTCGATATCGGACTCGTCGTCATAATCCCCGCGGGCGTATGAGCCGTAAAGAATGATACATTCGAGTTTATCTCCGAAAAAGCCGCGCAAGCCCCTTGCGGCTTCATCCAGTACGAGCTTAAGCGTATTCTTTTCGCACACTTCGGTCAGGCTCCTTTCCGTAAGAACACATTTTTTGAATTATCGAAATCTCAGACGTCAAATCTCATCCTCTTTATGGTTGAATTTATTATACATAAAAAACGCCGGTTTTACAATACCGAAAATCCCCGCCGAAAAAGGCGGGGAACGCAAAGAGAAAGTCGTATCCTCCGAGAGGGGCAACTCCCTCAGTCGCTTCGCGACAGCTCCCTCGGAGAGGGAGCCTTTAAAGCCTCCCTCCTTGAGGGAGGTGGCGCGCTTCGGCGCGACGGAGGGAGTTATTCCAAGGATAAAGTATGAAGGATGAAGTATGAAGTACATGCCTGCGGCACATAATATCTGCTATCGGCTATCTGCTATCGGCTATCGGCTATCCTCATAGGCCTGCCCGTCTTTGACGACTCGATTATCGCGAGGCACACCTCCACGGTCTTCGCGCCCTCGCGGCCGTCTGTCAGAACAGGCTTGTCCCCGGTTATCGCCTCGGCGAAGGAGGCGAACTCCCTGCCGGCGTTGTGGCTGTTGACCTCGACGGGGATCTTCACCGGTTCCTTTGTCGTTTCCGTCTCGTCTACGGTGAAAAGGGTCATTTCGGGCGAGGTGTTGTCGCAGATGAGCGTGCCCTTCGTGCCGTAAATGACGGTGCGCATCGTGTAATCGCGCTTGCAGCCCGTTGAAACGAAGACCTTGCCCATCGTGTTTTCACCGAATCTCATCACGGCGACGGTCGCGTCGTCGTACGGGACCGTGGGCAGCAGCCTGTGCGTCCCGTAGGCGAACACCTCCACGGGGTCGCCCGCGAGCCAGCGCAGCAGGTCGACCGCGTGGCACCCGCCGCCGATAACGCCGTGGCGCAGCGGGTCGGCTCTCCAGCCGCCGACGAGCTTCATATAGTCGTGCGCGTATTCCGACTCAACGAAATACAGCTCGCCGAGCGCGCCCGATGCGACAAGCTCCTTCGCTTTTTCAAAAGCGGGCGTGAAGCGGCATATCTGCCCTATCATCAGCTTCCTGCCGCTCTCGTCGGAGGCTCGTATCATCTCCGAAACGTCCCCGCGGGTCAGTGCCATCGGCTTTTCGCAGAGCACGTGCTTCCCGGCCCGCAGGAAGGCGCAGGCAAGCTCCCGGTGGAGCTGATCCGGCACGGCGACCACCGCGGCGTCGATATCCTCCCTGCCGAGCAGCCGGGTATAGTCGGCGAACCTCTTTTCTTCGCCGATGCCGTACCTTTCGCCCGCCTCGCGCAGGTGCTCCGCGTCGCAGTCGCATATCGCCGCGACGTTCGCGCCGCAGCCGAGAGCGCCCTCTACGTGAGCCATTCCGAAACGCAGTCCTATGACCGCGACGTTGAGTTTATTTGCCATATGTCGGACCTCCTGCCGGAAAAACTGCTCTGTCCGGTTCGATTTTACCCTTGCAGCGGCAGCGTGTCAACAGGAGGTTCTGCTCTTTGCCGATCCTGCCGCCCCGGAATACAAAAAAAACTCTGCGCCGACATACCGTCGGGAAAGCAAACAAAATATAATCACATCCCTTGACTATCGGGGAAGGTAGCGGGTATAATCAGTATAAGGTTCAATTATATCGGAGGTTTTCGTTATGAAAATGAAGCGGATCCTTACTTTTCTCCTGTGCGCGGCACTGCTTTCGGCGACTCTGCCGTTCGCGGCCTTCGGGGCGGACGTCGTCGCCTCCGGCAACTGCGGTCCCAGAGACCACGACGGCAATTTTACCGACAGCGTCAGATGGGTCCTGACGTCCGACGGCGTTTTCACCGTCTCCGGCTCGGGGAAAATGGATGAGATCAATTTCAATTATGAGGAATGGCCCTGGGAAGAGTACCGCCGCAATATCACGGCAGCGGTGATCGAAGAGGGTGTGACCAACGTGGGCGTCGACGCTTTCAAAAACTGCGTCAACCTGACCCGGGCGGATATCGCATCCAGCGTGACAAGCATCGACTGGGGCGCTTTTTCCGGCTGTGAGGAGCTGCCGGAGATCACCTTGCCGGACTCCGTTGTCACAATCGACAGCGGCGCCTTCAGTGACTGCGTCAGCCTTGTAAAGGCGGTGCTGTCCGAAAGTCTGACCGAGATCGGCGACGGGTCCTTTGAAGGCTGCGAAAACCTGTCGGATATCACGCTTCCGAAATCGCTGACCACCTTGGGAATGGCTGCGTTCTGCGACTGTGTGTCTCTGACCGGCATAAACATTCCGAAAAGGCTTAAAGAAGCCGGCTTCAATTACTTTTCCACCGGGGCGTTCGGAGGCTGCACAAATCTGAAGACCGTGGAATTTGAGGAAGGCATCACGCAGATCGCCGGGAACCTTTTCAGAAACTGCGAAGGCATCGAAGAGATCGAGATCCCCGAATCCGTCACCGTCATCGGCGGCGCTGCTTTCGCGAACTGCGAAAACCTGAGGCGCGTCGAGCTGCCGGAGTATCTCACCGAGATCGAAGGGGGCGCCTTTGACGGCTGCGAAAAGCTCACCGGCGTCGTCCTGCCGGCGAGCCTGGACAAGCTGGGCGACGCCGCGTTCTGCAACTGTGTGGCTCTGACCGGGATCAACATTCCGAAAGGTCTTGACAACGCGGGGTTCAATTACTTCTCCGCCGGGCCGTTCGCAGGCTGCTCAAATCTGAAGACCGTCGATTTTGAGGAGGGCATATCTCAGATCATCGGCAATCTTTTCAGAAACTGCGACGGCATCGAAGAGATCACGATCCCCGAATCAGTCACCGTCATCGGCGGCGGAGCTTTCGCCGACTGTGAAAATCTTGTCCGCGCATATCTTCCCGACGGTTTGACCGAGCTTGGCGGAGGCGCATTTGAGTCCTGCGTCAAGCTGAGTGAGATCGACGTTCCCGAAGGAGTAACGGTGATCGATCAGGCTGTCTTCAAGGACTGCGCGGCGCTCAAAAGAGCCTCCGTCGGCGGCGGCGTGACCGAGATCCTGGAAGACGCTTTCCGGGACTGTTCGGCGTTGGAGGAATTTGAATTCCCCGCCGCTCTCAGGCTCATAGATAAAAGGGCGTTCAACGCGACCGCTCTGCAGACGGCGGACGTCCCCGAGGGAGTCGAGCAGATCAGAGACTCTGCTTTCCGCGACTGCCTTGAGCTGACGAGCGTTTTCCTTCCCGCCTCCGTTAAAGAACTGCACGAATGCGTTTTTTCCGGGTGCGAAAAGCTTTCGGAGGTCGTCCTTGCCGATTACGGCCTGACCTCCATCCCCGACGAAACCTTCAGAGGCTGTTCCTCGCTTGAAAATATCGTTCTGCCCAAGGGCCTTGAAACGATCGAAGAGGCAGCGTTCGCGGATGATTTCGCCCTGACCGGGATCACCGTCCCCGTTTCCGTGACCGGGATCGAAGACGGCGCGTTCTCTTATCCCGGCAGGATGACCGTTTACGGGGTCGGCGGCTCATACGCTCAGGAATACGCCGAAGACAGCGGAATGACCTTTGTCGACATCGGCAAGCCCGCCGAAACCATAGCTCTCGCGGACGGCGGGACCGTCGTCTCCGTCAAGCAGGGCGAATCCGTAAGGATCGTGCTTGCGCTGGATCCCGCGGACTCCACGGACGTTATCACCCTTGCCTGCGAGGACGACTGCGCCGATATTTCCGGAATGGACGTCGCCCCCCACGGAACGTGGTTCGGCGACGTGGGCGACCATCAGATGACCGCGACCTCGTCCTCCGGAGCGGAATTCAGCTTCACTCTGCGCATACTCTCCTGGTGCGATCACGTCTGGGGCGAATGGCTGCCCGACGGAGATGAGGAGCATTACAGAGTCTGCGGGATCGACGACGAGCACGTTGAGCGTGAGGAGCATACCTTTGACGAGGGCGTTGTCGCCGTCGAACCCACGTGGGATGAGGAAGGCAGGATGGATTATACCTGCACGGTGTGCGGGTACGTCATAAGCGAGGATATCCCGTGCTGCGGGGACATGGAGCTGCCCGACGGTGTCGTCGTCGAGGACGATACGGTCAGGCTCAGGCCCGGCACCGCGGCGGGCGATATCCTGTATGCGGCTTTTGAAAACGCGGAGCTCCTCAAACCGGACGGCACCGAGCTTGACGAAGGCGATATCGTCGGCTCCGGCACGGTCGTCAGGATCGGCGACGGCGAGGAGATGGAAGTCGTCGTCATGGGCGACAACGACGGGGACGGTATCGTTTCCGCTGCGGACGCGAGGATCGCGCTGAGGAACTCCGTAGGGCTTGAACCGCTCGAAGGCGCGGTCTATGAGGCTGCGGACGTCAATTTTGACGATGAGGTCACCCCCGCCGACGCGAGGATGATACTCAGGCACGTCGTCGGCCTCGAGGAGCTCGACGACGGTCTCGGGACCTGACGCCCGAAAACAAAGCGAAAAAAGAAAGAGCCGGCGGAACCGTTTCCGTCGGCTCTCTTGATCTGTCAGCCGTCGCCGGACTTTATTATTCGATCACCTCGAACGTTTCCCCGTTCGGGCTTATTTTCATTCTGAACTCGCGGTCGGCGAATCTCAGGGTCATCTCGCCCTTTTTGCCCAGAAACGGGGTCAGACGGTATTTCAGGCGCGGCGAATCGAGCCTGTCGGTGACGATGAACAGCCCCTTGCCGTACCTCACCTCGCTGTAGCGTCCCTTTACGCCGTTGGAGATCTCCGGCGGGGCAAAGCGTTTCGGGCAGACGACCGTCAGCCCGCCGTCCCGAACGAGCGAGATGACGGCGTTCATCGTGCCCTGAGAGATGCTGTCGCCCGTCAGGAACAGCAGCTCGAGGCATTCGAGGCGTTCCTTGGTCACGTTTTCGTCGAAAACGGCGAGGGAGTTCACGGACGCGAAGGAACGGTGCTTCATCAGGGACGTGGGCCAGATCCTGTCCCAGCCCAGCGAGCGCTTCTGCGAGTCCTTGTGGCTGATAAGGCGTATCGCCCTTATGTATTCGGCGTTCCTGCGGGTCGGCCTGACGGCGGGGTCGCCGTAGAGCATGGGCTTCCACATGAATTTGAAGGGCCCCTGCCCCCAGAAGGTGTCGTCCATGTGGATGATGCCGATCTTCGGCCTGTAATCGCGGAAGGACCATTCGCGCTCTTTCCCGCGGTATTCGGTTGCAAACCGTGTGAAGGCCCTGCCGTATTCGTTGTAGACCGGCGCGTTCCCGCCGTCCGGCGAGCCGCCGGGAGCGGGGCTGTCGAAGAAAGCGTGGACGGACTCGACGTATACCCTGTCGATGCCGGCGAGAAACGCGAAGACGAGGTTCGAGTACATCTCCTCGGGCGAGTGCCCGGGGTTGGTGTTTTTGTGCCAGAGGTCGACGCAGTTGTAAAGCGGGGTGCCGTACTGCAGGGCAGCTCCGGCGGCGATGGAGAACTGGATGTTGGAGTAGCTCTCCTTCTGGCTCTTGAAATTCGGGATGATGCCGTTTTCGGCGAACAGATGGAACAGCACCGGGAAAACGTGCTCCCCGCACAGCGCGGGCGCTCCGGAGGCCCTGAGCTCCGAAACGTACCCGGCGAGCAGGCGCTTCAGCCTGTCGTGGGCGGCGACCGACGGCGAGCACTCATCCCGGCCGCCGCACGGCTCGTCGGCGAACACGGGCACGTCCTTCTTCGCGCCGAGCAGGATGGACAGGTTGCGGTTGATTACAGTGTGCTCGAACTCGTCGTACTCAATGCCGGCGAGGTTCCCGGCGGAACCGAGAGATTCGATATAGCGCCTGTCGAGACGCAGGCGGTGCGACCCGTCAGGCCTGTTCGCCCAGTCGTACCCGTCGGGCCCGACCGTGTCGAGCCGGAAGTTTTGGAACTCGAAGTTCGCGATAAAATCGAGCCCGAGCTCCTTTATCCGCGCGGCGACCGCGGCGGCGTTCCTGCAGGCGTCCTCAAAACGGTACAGATACGAGTCGAAGTGGCACACCATATAATCCACCCCTCCCTGAAGAGCGGCGTAGTCGAAGGTCGGCGACCCCGACAGGCAGTCGGAATCAAAGCTGTTGTAGCCGATTTTCATTGGATGGTTCATTCTCTGCTCCCGCTTTCCGAAGGATGATAGTATTGTAGTGCCGCGGTCATCCGCGCGCGGCTGTTCACAGGCATTGTATATTTTTTGGGCTTTATTGTCAAAAGTTTTTTAAACCGATTGATTTTTGAGCCGTATTATTCTATAATCCGGCACGGGCCGATCCCGACCTCCGGATTCCGAAAAAAGATATTTCGGACTCAAAACCTGCTGGTGTGGCGAAATAGGCAGACGCCTTGGACTTAAAAACTCATGCGAAATCCGCCATTTTTCGGACTTTAATAGACATTTTCGCCCGTTTGTGTCCAAAATCAGCCCTGAAAACCCGGTTTTTTAAACTTTTTCCGCTTGGTGACACCGGATTTGTCACCAAAACGTTCGCGGAATGTTCCCGGAATCATCAAAAATCCTGTGCGCTATCTCCCACCAGCCGGTGTGATGGAATTGGCAGACATAAAGGACTTAAAATCCTTCGAGAGCGATCTCGTACCGGTTCGAGCCCGGTCACCGGCACCATCGGAAGTCCCGAAAAGCGTTGTTTTTTAACGGTTTTCGGGACTTCTTCTGTCTTACACTCCCTTCCGTTTTTTACGATACATTTTGCCTGTCAGCAGACGCGTTTATCCTCACTTTGACATGAACAAGCGCATCTTTTGAAACGTTTTTCTTTTTTCGGTAACACACCGACTGTCACCTAATCAACGCTCACGTCCGTCAAAACGCCCAAAATCGCATTCGCAGAGTCCAACTTTGAATCAAAATCCAGGTGCGTATAAATGTTGGACGTGGTCGAGATCGTGCTGTGACCGAGCCAGATCTGCATGTCTTTAAGCTTAACTCCTTTTGCGTACATCAGCGTCGCGCAGGAATGCCGCAGGTCGTGAAAGCGGATCTTCCTCAGCCCCGCTCTTTTCAGAAAAATCGGGAATTGCTGGGATACGTAGCCCGGTTTGATCAGGTCGCCCATCGGATTGACGTTCACATAGTCGATATAATTCATGTTGTAGCAGTCACCGCAAAGTTCCCTGTATTCTTCCTGCTGCGCTTTTGCCTGCCGCAGCAGGCTTTCGATCTGCGGGACCAAAGGCAGCGTGCGGAAACTGGATTTCGTCTTCGTTCGGTTCTTTTCAACAAGCTGACACTTACCGTCCAGATACGCCTCGGTCACAACGCTTTTGATCGTGATCGTGTGATTGTCGAAATCAACGGCGTTCCATTTCAGTCCCAGCACTTCTTCACGCCGCAAACCGTAAAACGCGGTCAGGATAACTATCAGTTCCAGCGGCGTATCTTTTACCGCCTCAAAAAGCTGCATGATATCCTTTTCCGTGTACGGCTCGGTCTCGAATACGTTTTTCTTCGGCAAATCGACCCGATCTGCCGGATTGACATCCAGAAGCCCCGTTTTAAAAGCATAACCGAGCGCCCGATGGATATTTGCATGGCGGTGCTTGATCGTATTGGCGCTGACACCGTTATGGGACAATTCATAAGAGTAATAGTCCTGGATCATTTTCGGGGTCAGATCTACCAGCCTAAGTCCCGGATAACGCTCGTCAAAATACGGGATGATACGATTGGCAACGGCGGAGTGATACGCGCCGAAGGTCGTCTCCTCCACTGTCGGTCTTACGATTTCCAGCCAGTTCCGAAGAAAAACAGTAAAAGCGATTTCTTTTTCGTTTCGGACGGCCTCTTCCGGATTCAGCTTCAGAAAGAGCCTCTTTTCCAGTTCAAGGCTGCGTTCCTCCAGAATGACCTCGGCGCGATGCTTGTTGCCTTTCACCTTCAGCCCCGTAGTTTTGCATTCCTGCCGGCGCTTTCCGTCGGCGTCTGTGTAACGGAGATCCGTATAATAGACTCCGTTTCGATCTCTGAGATAAGCTGCAATCATATTTTTCCTCCTGTCGCAGTTTTCGATTTCCCGTCTGCCATCGACATAGGCAGTATAACGGGATTTTTATAACTTATCAAATGTGCGGATTGTTTTACGCAAGGGATTCCGCAGTATCACCTATCAGATAATCGATGACAAAAGGCTTCGGGATACGATCTCGTACTTTCCGCTGTACTCTCGATGCGGTATAACGACGATTGGTTCCAGCAGCCCGTACTGCCTGATGCTTTCCACGAGATTTCGGAAGCTGTCGTCGGCTCTGAAAGAGAACGGCGACTCCGGCATCGGTACCATTCTGCCGATGTCATAGTTGAAAGTCCTCTTGTATTTGTCGAAATAATTAGACATGATTTTCCTCCAATGATTGATTTGATTCGGAGATCATGACGCTTCAAAAGTGTGTTTCATAATAGCGTGTACGGTCATAACCCGTTGCTGGTATTATCATTTTTTTTACCGTTCCCAGCCTCCTCTGTTCCTGTTCCGCTGACGCTGCATCTCCGTACGTTCTTTGATATACTTCATCTGTTTTTCGATCTCCGGAGCGTCGTCGAGGATACGGTCGCAGATCTTTATCTCTCTTCTGTACTGTCCCATCGCTTCGGTGAGAAGTGAAATATCT
>JAILDS010000034.1 GCA_024689165.1 Clostridia bacterium | reverse complement strand
TATCATAACACGGACATACGCCGGATTTTTTACGGCTATCCGCTATCGGCTATCCGCTCTTATCATAACACGGACAAACGCCGGATTTTTTACGGCTATCCGCTATCGGCTATCCGCTCTTATCATAACACGAACAAACGCCGGATTTTTTACGGCTATCCGCTATCGGCTATCCGCTATCGGCTAAGAAGGAGCAACAATGGACGAAGAAGTATTTGAACAGCAGACTCCCGTCGGGAGGATGATCTACGTAGACATCAACCGCGAGATGCGAAGGTCCTTCCTGGACTATTCCATGTCGGTCATCACGGCCCGCGCGCTGCCGGACGTCAGGGACGGCCTCAAGCCGGTCCACCGCAGGATACTGTACACGATGTTCGAGAACAACCTTATGCCGAACGTCGCCTACAGAAAGTGCGCGGACACGGTCGGCACCGTGCTGGGCAGATATCACCCGCACGGCGACGCGTCGGTCTACGACGCGATGGTCCGCCTCGCGCAGGATTTCTCGATGCGCTACGTTCTCGTCGACGGGCACGGCAACTTCGGCTCGGTCGACGGCGACCCGCCCGCCGCCTACCGTTACACGGAGAGCAGGCTGTCGAAGATATCCCTCGAGATGCTCACGGACATCAACAAGGACACGGTCGATTTCATCAACAACTACGACGACCGCCTCAAGGAGCCGACAGTGCTTCCGTCGAGGATACCGAACATCCTCGTCAACGGCTCGGACGGCATAGCCGTCGGCATGGCGACCAAGATCCCGCCGCACAACCTCGGCGAGGTCGTCGACGCCATGTGCGCGCTGATAGACGACCCGGACATCACTCTCGAGGGCCTGATGCAGTATATCAAGGGGCCCGATTTCCCGACCGCCGGCATAATAATGGGCAGAGCGGGCATCCGCGCCGCCTACGGCACGGGCAGGGGCAAGCTGACCGTCCGGGCGAGGCACGAGTTCAACGAGACCAAAAACGGCAGGACGCAGATCATATTCACCTCGCTGCCCTATCAGGTCAACAAGGCCCGCGTGATAGAGTCCATCGCGGAGCACGTCAAGAACAAGAAGATCGAGGGCATCTCGGACGTCAACGACTACTCGAACCGCAAGGGCATGAAGATAGTCGTCGACCTCAAGCGCGACGCGAACCCGCAGGTCGTGCTCAACATGCTTTTCAAATACACCCAGCTCCAGGACACCTACGGCGTGATACTGCTGGCGCTCGTCAACGGCGAGCCGAAGATACTTACCCTCAAGCAGATACTGCAGTACTATATAGACTATCAGTGCGAGGTCATCACCCGCAGGACGCGCTTCGACCTCAAAAAGGCGAAGGAGCGCGCTCACATACTCGAGGCGCTGCTCAAGGCGCTCGACTTCATCGACGAGGTAATAGCCATCCTCCGCGCCAGCGCAAGCGTGCAGGAGGGCAAGGACAGGCTCATGGAGCGCTTCGGCTTCGACGAGGTCCAGGCGAACCACATCGTTCAGATGCGCCTTGCCCAGCTCACCGGCCTTGAAAGGCAGAAGCTCGAGGACGAAATGGCGGAGCTGCGCGCGAAGATCGAGGAATACACCGCGCTGCTCGGCTCCCGCGAGCTGATACTCGCGAAGATCCGCGAGGAGGCGACCGAGCGCCGCGACAAGTACGCAGACGAGAGGCGCACCGAGATCGTGGACGTCAGCGGCGAGGTCGACATCGAGGAGCTCATCCCCGAGGAGATCTGCGTTTTCACCATGACGAACAGGGGCTACATCAAGCGTACGCCCGCGACCGAATACCGCGCGCAGAGGCGAGGCGGCAGGGGCGTTACCGGCGCCGGCACCCGCGAGGAGGACGTGGTGAACACCATGTTCACCTGCGGCACACACGACTGGGTGATGTTCTTCACCGACCGCGGCAGGGTCTTCCGGCTCAAGGGCTATGAGATCCCCGAGGGCGCCAGGAACGGCAAGGGCATGAACATCGTCAACCTGCTCGCTCTCGAGCAAGACGAGAAGATCACCGAGATGCTGCGCGTCCCCAAGGACGAGAGCCCCGACAGCAACCTGTGCATGATAACGAAGAACGCCGTCATCAAGCGTACGGAGCTCGCCGCGTTCAAAAACATCAGAAAGAGCGGCATGAGGGCCATCGACCTGCTCGAGGGCGACGAGCTCGCGGCGGTCAGGCTGACCAGAGGCGGCGACAGGCTCATTGTCGGCACGCGCATGGGCATGGCCATCCTCTTCGGCGAGGAGGACGTGCGCGTCATGGGCAGGACCGCCAAGGGCGTCCGCGCCATAAGGCTCAAAAAGGAGGACGACGCGATCGTCGGCATGGACGTCGTGAAGTCCGACGAGGACCTTATACTGACCATCACGGAAAACGGCTACGGCAAGATCAGCCGCGCCGGAGAGTACAGGAGCCAGTCGAGAGGCGGCTCGGGCGTGATAAACTACAAGGTCGACGGCGAAAACAGGGTCGTCGACGTCAGAGTCACCCGCGAGGGCGAAGACCTCGTTATGATGAGCAAGGCCGGCGTGCTCATCCGCATACCCGCCATGACGGTGCGCATCTGCGGCAGACCGTCCAAGGGCGTCAAGGTCATGAGGATAGGCGAAGGCGACAGGATAGTCACCGTTTCCGCCCTGCCGCAGGAGGAACGCGAGGAACGCGAAGAAACCGAAGAACGTGAGGAAAGCGGCGAACGCACAGAAACCGGCGGGGAAGCCGGCGAACAGGAATAATACCGTGCGGCGGGGACTCTGAGCCCCGCCCGATCGGACGCCCGAAAAACCAGTCAAGGGGCAGTTACCCGGAGAAAAAAGAATGAAACCATCCGTAAAAAAAGGCCTTTTCGCCCTTCTTCTCGCCGTCCTGCTGACGCTGTCGGCTGCGTTCGGCGTGTTCGCGAGCAAGACGAACCTCTTCAGGTTCAGGCTCGAGGAATACACAACCGCCCCGGCCGAGGAGAGCACGGACGACCCCGGTCCCGCCGTTGTTGAGGAGATATTTGAGGACGAGTCCGTCAGCTTCGCCGACATGGAGGACGTCGCCTATATCAACTCCCTTTCTCAGGCGCTCAAAGACTGGGCGCTCAACGACGGCGAGAAAATGAGCAAAAAAGCGGTCCTCAACGTCCTGCTCGTCGGCGCTGACAACCGCAGCTCCGAAGAAAAGCTCGGCCATACCGACTCGATAATGCTCGCGTCGATAGACCGCGCGAACAAAAAAATAACGCTGACCTCGTTCTACCGGGACAGCTTCACCTACATCGACCTCGGCTCCGGGCAGTACGGGAGGATCAACAACGCCCTGCCCTACGGAGGCGCGGACTGCCTTGTCGAAACGATCGAAAACGACTATAAGATAAAGATCGACTATTACGCGGTGGTCGATTTCATGACCTTCGTTGACGTGGTCGACGCCGTCGGCGGCGTGGACGTCGCGGTGCAGGAGTACGAGGCGGACTATATCAATTACGCCTACGACCTCGACTGCCCCTACGGCGAATCCGTCACCCTCGACGGCGAGCTTGCCCTTGCGTTCTGCCGCATAAGGCACAGCGACACCGACGCGGACGTGAGCAGGACGCGCCGCCAGCGCGACTTCATCACCGCGCTGATCAAAAAATGCTCGTCCGTCACGCTCGACCAGATCGGGGACATCGTCGACTCCGTCAGCAAATACGTCAAGACGGACTGCCCGATGCGCACGATACTCTACCTCGCTTCTCAGGCGGTCGTCGGCGGGTGGTACAAATACGACGTCTCGACGCTCGAGGCCCCCGACGCTTCCGCCAGATACGAGTACGCCGGCTACGGCAGCAGCCTCATCGGCAACGCCTGGGTGTTCGTCGTGGATTACCCGAAGGCGGCGCAGACCGTCCAGACCGCCATCTACGGCGAGAGCAACATCATCCTCGAGGAGCACCGGTATTCCGTGCTGGACCTGTTCTGACGGAAAGTCGGCAGACAGCAGACAGCAGACAGCCGTCAGCCGTCAGCTGTCGGCTTTTTTTACGATAACCAAACGCCGGCGCGCGGGCATTCCGTACCGGAGCTGTTAAACGTATGATACGTTAACGGGATAATGGCTGCTTGAATAGTCAGTTTCGCGGCGGTTCCTGCCATACCAGACGACTTTCCTTGCGAACGTCGGAAAGTCCGGGGCGGGTTTCGGATCGTCAAAGGACAGGACGGTCGGTCTTTTTTCAAGCGGAGAATACTCATCCATGAAAATACGTTGGAAGTAGCCGTAAAAATCGTATTCCGAGCGTATCGAAACGGTTTTTACGTTGATCTTTTTTATAATGTCGCGCTGATATGAAAACAGCGCGTCTGTTTCTTCCGATTCCGGGTACTGCAGGGCTAAAAGGGAACGCAGCTCGTCGTAAAAAACGTCGATATTATTATAAAACTCAAGAAAGATCAGCTCGTCAAAACCCCATAACAGATCGGACAGGCCTTCGCAGGTCGCAACGAGCGAGTTCTCGGTCCCGGCAACGCCGAAGCACAGCTTCGATATCCTTGTCCGGATCCTGTTAAGGAGCGGGAACGAAGCGTTTCCGGAAGCGGATATGAGATCTTTGTAGAACTTGTCGTAGGGTACGCCGAGCTCGTTTCGGTACCAGATCGCAACCGCCCGTGTGAGCCCGAGGTTGTGAAGCCCCATCACGTAATTTGCGAAGATCATGGACCGGGCCCACTGCTCCGAGTCCATGGAGTCGGTGGCGACAACGTACTCGGAGTATTCGGTGATATCGTCTTTTTTTTGCCCGGCATAGGAATGTATAAGCTGAAACGGTACGCGAACGCTTTTTATACCGAATTTTTCCTTATACCACGGCTGGCCCATCTCTGCGTTCGGAAGCAGCTCGCAGGGATAGATGTTCAGAGCGAAGTGCTGCCCGTTTTCGAGCAGCTCGCCCACGCCGGAACAAAAGCTGTCATACGTTTCACCCGGAAGACCGAGTATCAGCTCGGAAAAGGTCGTGATCTTAAGCTCGTTGTACCGTTTCATCAGCCCCCGGAATCTTTCCGTAGGGATGTTTTTCCGCCCGATATTCTGAAGCACCGTCGGGTTCATGCTCTGGAAGGAAATAGTCTGAGCCTTATCGAGCCCGTGTTTTACAAGAGCGGACCCTATGCCGAAAACAAGGTCGGGCCGGTTTTTTGTAAAGCACACGCGGAAGATCTTCGGGTATCCGTAGATCTCTTTCCGGCTTATCACGTAGTCGGCGATCTCTGCGTCTCTGTCGAACAGGCAAAAGTTGCCGTCGGTACAGTATACAAACTCTATTTTTCTCTCGGCAAACCAATCGAGCTCGGCTTTCACCCTTTCGATCGGGAAAAGCCGGACTTTTGATTTCAGGGACCCCCAGTCGCAGAACGAACAGGAGTTCGGACAGCCTCTGTTGGTTTCAAACAGAACGGAAAAATCCACGGGGTCGTTCAGGATGTCGTCAAAAACGCCCGTGAGATAAGGCGACGGAAAATCAGTCGCGGTCTGAGGCTCGAAGCGGGTCGTGATTATCCGGCCGTCGTCGGCGCGGTAAGATATGTTGGCGACGTCGTCGAACCCCGAGCGCAATACGAACGCGCGAAGCAGGTCGGCAGTCGGTTCTTCTCCGAAACGGTGGATAAGAAAATCGACGAACGGATATCGTTCAAGATCAAAGCCTTCGGCGGAAACGCTGTGTCCGCCGAATAAGATATAACAATCCGGGAAAGCGTTCTTGACTGCCTTGTCGCTGGCGGGCGTGACGCTGACGTGCTCGTATC
>JAILDS010000031.1 GCA_024689165.1 Clostridia bacterium | reverse complement strand
CTGTCGCCCTTGCTGATCTCATAATCTATGCCCCTGAGCACCTCGTGGCCGCCGAAGCTCTTTTTGAGTCCTTTAACGGTTATCACTTTTTCTCAGCCTCTTTTCTATGACCTTCATCAGCTGAGCCGCCAAAGAAGTCAGCACAAGATAGAACAGCGCGAGGATCAGGTAGATAGGCAGTGCGAGGTAGAACTTCGCCACAAGGCTCTGGGCCCGCTTCGTCATCTCGACCACCGTTATAGCGGACGCGAGCGAGGAGTCCTTTATCAGCATGATGAACTCGTTGCCGAGGGCGGGTATTATGTTCTTTATCGCCTGGGGAAGGACTATCCTGAGCATAGTCGTGCGCGAAGAGAGCCCGAGCGACCGCCCGGCCTCGGTCTGGCCCACGTCGACGGCAAGTATGCCGCTGCGTATGATCTCCGCCACGTAGGCGCCCGAGTTGATGCCGAACACGATGATCGCGATTATTAGCGCCTTGTTGGGGTTGTCGCGCATGACGAGGGCAAACATGCCGAAATACGTGAACAGCAGCTGGACCATCAGCGGCGTGCCGCGTATCACGGTGATATACACGCCGACGAGGGCTTTGAGCACCACCATCAGCGGATTTTTGCTGTCGCTGACCTTGATCATGGCGCACACGGAACCGAGGACGACGCCGATGAGCACCGCCAGGACCGCTATGATCACCGTATTGCCCACACCCCTGAGCATGAGCTTCAGCCCGCCGTTTTCAATAAAGACGCGCCAGACGCTTTCGAAAAAGGATTCTTTCATTTCAACATAAATAAAAAGCCGTAAGCCGTAAGGGCCCCCGGGAGGGCTTACGGCTTACAGCTGCGGGTCTGAGCTTATTCGAGAACGTCGATCCCGTTGGCGGTGAGCATCTCGTTCAGCTTGCCGCTCTCCTTGAGCTGGGCGATGGCGGAATTGATCGCCTCGAGCAGCTCGGTCTTTTCAAAGGAAACGGCTATGGCGTAATCCTCGGTGGTGAGGACGGTCTCGTTGAGCTTGAACTTGCCCTCGTTGCCGGGAGTGGAGATCGCGGCCTTTGCGGAGGTGTTGTCAAACACGATCGCGTCGATGATGCCGTTCCTGAGGTCCTCGAGCGCGAGGGAGATGCCCTTGTAGCTCTTGACGTTGCTCTCGGGGACGGCGAGGCCGCCTTCTTCTTCAGGGTCGGTCACGTAGAATTCGCCGGTGTAGCCGGAGCATACGCCGATGGTCTTGCCCGCCTTGAGCTGGGCGTCTACCTCTTCCTTCGTCGCGCCGTCAAAGTCGGCGTTGTCGGCGAGGGTGATGACGATCTGGGAGACCTGGTAGTACGGGTCGGAGAAATTGACGGAGAGCTTCCTGTCCTCTGTGATGGTGAGGCCGGAGGCGGCGATGTCGGTCGCGCCGGAGTTGACGGAGGCGATGACCGCCTCAAAGTCCATGGAGACGAACTCCATGTCAGCGCCGATGATCTCGCCGATGGCGTTTACGAGATCGGCGTCGAAGCCGACGATATTGTCGTTCTCGTCAAGGTACTCGTAGGGCTCGAACTCGGGGTTCGTGGCGACAAGGACCTTGCCGAAGGAAGAAGAGTCGGCAGCGGAAGCGGCCGCGCTCTCGTCCGCGGCGGTGGTCGTGACGTCCGGTTCCTTGCCGCCGGCGCAGCCCGCCGCAATGGACACGAGCAGAGTAAGAGCAAGCGCGATCGCAGAGAATTTCAAGAAGCTTTTCATTTGTTTCCTCCCGAAACATAATTTTGACAAAACGTATTATATCATTGAAAATGAATATTTCAACCGTTTTATTCAAAAATCGGCGTTTATGTTGAAATTATACAAAAATATCGACTAACCTCCCCTGAGGCGGACGACGCCGCGCAGGTTCAGACGAATACCTCCCCTACGTAGGTCAGAAAAATAAAGGTCAGCGGGGCCGAGAAGAGCTGCCCGTCGAAGCGGTCGAGAACGCCGCCGTGGCCGGGCATGAGCCGCCCGAAGTCCTTTATGCCGCAGGTGCGCTTCACGGCGGACATGCACAGGTCGCCGAACTGTACCGCCGCGCTCGACAGCAGCGTG
>JAILDS010000019.1 GCA_024689165.1 Clostridia bacterium | reverse complement strand
CCCCGCGAGTGATATTCGCAGGCGCCAGACCGGACGTGCCGCGTTTTCTGAGCGCGGCGGACGTCTTCGTCATGCCGTCTGTTTTCGAAGGGCTGGGCATCGCGCTTATCGAGGCCCAGGCGAACGGCCTGCCATGCCTTGCTTCCCCGGGCGTGCCCGCTGAAGCCGTCGTCGCGGAGGCTGCAAAACGGCTCGGAACGTTCGACGCGGAGCTTTGGGCGCAGGAGATCGTTAGAGCTTCCGCCGGGCCGGGACGGGCGCCCGCGCTGCCCGGGATTGAGAGGTTCGACGCAGAAAAATGCGCCGCGAAGATGTTTGATATTTACGAACGCGCTCTGAAGGAAAACCAATAAAAAAACCCGCCGCGGCGGGATTTTTTTATAAGCCGGACGGCGGGGGATTTTGTGAAACTATGCCCGAAGATATGCCTCCGGGCTCAGACTATCATCCAGACCAGCCCGAGGAGCTTTCTGAAGCCGTGTTCCAGCAGGTTCCCGACGCCTTTGATGCGGTAGTTGAAAGCCCTATCCTCGACGACGTCGAACAGGGGATAAGCGAGCCGGCAGCCGCGCTCATTTTTCAGGGCGGCGGCGGACAGTATCAAAAGCTTTTTCCCTTCCGGGAGCGTGACCTTATCCGCGCCGTTTACGGGAAGAGAGTACCTGAAAAAGAACAGCTGGCGGCCGCAGTCGTCGCCCGAGGCCGAGCGCGTATGAGTGCATTCCCAGCCGAACGGGTCCGTTTTTATCTTCGCGGTGCGCTTCATAGAATACAGGTCCCATGAAAACGGGCGTTCTTTGACGTCGGCGGCTTTGATTTCGACAGACGTATCGCCGACGCCGAACCTGAACGTCCTGTCGCCGTCAATGCTTGCGGCAAGTATAACGAGCTTTTCCGTGCCGGGTGGGAGAGTTACCGTCTGAGCGTCGCAGAGCGTTGCGCCGAGCTGTTTGTCGACCGGGAAATCGACGCCGCCGGAGCTTATGACGCAGGGCGCGAGCTCGGACGGGATCGCAAAGCCCGTGCAAGGGATCGCGCCGCCCGGCTTTTCAGAGCGCGGACTGAAAACGCTGCAGCCGCCGGGCATGCCGACGGGGACCTGCTCAAACGGGCGGACAGGCTCGAAGGGGGAGGGCAGGAGGGTCAGGGCGAAGCTTCTGACCTCATACGGACCGACGTCGAAAACAAGACTGCCGTGTGAGACCTCTGCCTCGCCGAGAGCTTCCTCGGAAGCGTATATCTCTCGGGCTGAGGCTATGCCCGCGCCTAGAGTGAGCCTTACGCTCTCATGACGCCTGTTCGCCCCCTCGTTGACGCGTACGACGATCTCGTCGGAGTTTTCGGCCTTTTTGACCGCCCTGACGATAACGCCGGGGTCGGAGATCCCGCCGAAGCTGACCGAGCCTGTCCCGAAGCCGCTTGAGTCTGCGTTCTCCGAAAAAAGGCGGCCGTCGTGCCTTTCGGCGGCGAAAACCTCCATAGGCGCGATGAACTCCCGCGCCGACGCCTGGATGCGCGTCAGGTCGTTTCCGCCGTGGGAGCATATCGCGTAGGAGTAACGGTTGAGCCCGAGTTCCATCATGCTCTGCATGGAGGTCGCTCGGGAGTTGTTCTGCGGAGTGTGGACGACCGTCATTCGCAGGGTATTGTTGTTGAATTTGTCCCACCCGTATTTGCAGTCGCTTATGACCGAGACCCCGAACTCGCCGGAGCCGTCGGTCAGGTCGACCCATCTCTGCGCGGGGACCTCGTAAAGCTCCGGTCTCGCGTTTTTGCGCCTTATTGCCCCGAGCCCGAGATCGAATGTCGCCTCCTCGTTGTTCGCGGTAAAGGCGAAGACGTTTTTACACAGTGTTTTACGGCTTTGCCAGTCGAACTCACAGTCCACCTCGACCCGGTCGCTGCCGGCGGCGAGAGAGATATCGTTCGTAAAGACCGAATCCCCGCAGCGCTGGACGACGCGTATCTTCCGTCGGACCGGGCCGTTTTCGACCACGCTCATGCCCACGAGCTTCGGGGTCCGGTCGGGCGTTCTGATCGTCTGACTGTAATCGAGCTCCCACGCCGGGTACATCCAGCTGCCTTTATAGTCGAAGATTCCGAGCGCGACCGGCGCGGCGAGCAGCTCCCGGTCAAGTTCTTTGTCGAAGATCGAGGCGACGTCGCCGTTACTGTCGAGCCTGACGCGGTAACGCTCGTTTTCAAGCTCGTTGTCCGACGTTTCTTTTTCGGCTGAGTCTTGTTTCTGCTCTGTGAACCGGGCGTAATATACCTTATATGAATACGGGGGCATGTCGGCAATGAACGCGACCTCTGCCTTCCCGTTCTTTTGTGAGACGATCTGAGACGGCGTTTCGTTCCCTTCCGCGTCGACGATAACGACGCCGGAGGGCCGAATACCCCTGCCGGGATCGGCGTAAGCGGTCACTACGTCTTTTCTCGCAAGCTCCATGGGGTTGTTAACAACTAACGGTACGCCCGGCTGCGAGTCGGTTCCGAGCATCCCCGCGACAGCCGCGCAGGAGGCCTCGTATTCGCCGGAAAACTGGTTCATGGACAGCCCGTAGTCGTTCCATGAGCGCAGATAGGCTTTCTGTATTGACGTGCCGGGAAGATCGTCGTGGAACTGGTGACAGATGAGCCGTTTCCACGCCGTATTGAGCTGTTCTTCGGGGTATTCCGCCGCGCCGAGCCAGAAAGCGGCGACCGCGGCGCGTTCTGCCATGTCTGCAAGCTGTTCCCCGCGGGCGTTCCAGCGCTTGCTTATTGCTCTCGACGTATATCCGCCTGTGCCGTGGTTCGTCAGAAGCAGCTCGCTTCTGTGCGAGGGCAGCCTGTCCCGGTCCGTTTCGGTCTTTTCCGTCATCCATTCTTCGAAAAGCGCGTCCGACCGCGAGGAGTGCACCTTGACGCGGGAGCTGTCGTTGAGCCTGATGTTCCTGTCCATAAGGGAAACGGATATCGGAAAGGGCGAGCCGCCCCTGTCGCCCACGCCGTGGAACACTACGGTGGAGTCAACGCCGAAACGCTCGTTTTCCGCAAGCTTGTTTTTTACGCGCCGGTTCGAGCGCAGGTCGCGAAGTATCGAAAAATAATTGCCGGGTCTCAGGCTCGCCAGAATGTATTTCCCGTCCGGGCCGTACCATTTGCCGAAGTCGAAGGGGATCCCGCAGGCGCTGCCCCAGGTCAGCTTCTGCGTCGTAAAGCCCAACAGGTTGCTGTGCGCGGCGACGGAGGGCAGCGCGAAGCCGAAGCCGAAGCAATCCGGCAAAAAGACGTCCCTGCTCCTGATGCCGAACTTCTTTTCAAAATAGTCGTTCCCGAGAAGGAAATTACGGAACAGAGCCTCCGGTGACGGGACGTTCACGTCGCCGTTTTCCCACGCGGCCCCCGCCGGATACCATTTGCCTGCGGCGACGTATTGTCTGAGCTTTTCGAATTCCTCGGGATAGTATTCTTCCATCAGAGCGTAACGGAACGCGCCCTCGAAATTGAAGACGTAATCCGGGTGCTTTTCGAAAAGACGGAAGTTGCTCCGCAGAGTATGGGGTATGTACCGGCGTATGGTCGTTTCAAAATCCCAGTTCCAGACCGTGTCAAGATGCGCCGTCGCGACCGTGTGGACGTGTTTTATCCCGCCCATCAGTTCACCGGCCGGCAGATCTCCGGCTCTTTCATGATGCCCGTTTTGCGGAGAACGTATTCGTACGACCAGTTCTCGCCTGTCGTTTCCCATACGTTCGGGCCGTACCACGTTTCGAACTCGTTGACGAGGTGCAGAGAACCGAAGGTGTTGTAGCGGTGGATGAACAGCTCCAGCTCCACCTCATGTTCGCCGTCAGAAAGACCGTCGACGGCGAGGATATACGGCTGATAGATGATCCTGCCCCGGACTTCGCCGTCGACCCTGACCTTTACGCAGGCGCCGTTGTAGTCTGTCGCTCGGAGGACGAGCCTTCCGTTCCTCGCCTCGGCGCGGAACCTGTACGTCACCGCGCCGCCGTAGAACGGGAAGCCCTGAGCCGTCAGATCGCCGAAGCGGACGTTCGCGGGCTTATCGGTCATCACGGCGCGGTCGCCCGTGACCGAAACGCCGAAATCGCCGATGAGGTAAACGGCCTCGGTGTTGGTCGTCCTGCCGAAGGGCAGGGTTATCAGAAGGGTGTTGACGCCCTTTTTGACGTCCGGCAGGGCGACCCTGCCGATGGATATATCAACGTAGTTTCCGATAACGTCGTTGCTGACTTTTTCACCGTTGAAGACGATCTGAGCCTTGTCCGCGTCCTCAAGACAGAGCTCGGCGCCGGAAACGTTGAGTGAGGACTCGAAGGTGAACCTGAGCGTGATACTGTGCGCTGGGACCTCTTTTTCAAGCGCCCACGGCTGGACGCAGTGACCGCCGCGCTTTTCGAACCCGAGCTTTTCACGGCAGATGTTGTCGAGCCGCAGTATCTCTTCGCGCGGCTCGAAAGCGCCGCCGTCGAGGCTGTATTCGGCCATGTCGAGCAGAAGGACGTTCTTTTCGGACAACTCGCAGCCCTCGGGCTGACCTGCGGGGAGCCATTCGCCGTCCGGGGCTTCGCCATACTCCGCGGGGGCGTCGGCCCTTCCCGGAACGAGCTTGAGAAGCAGCGAGTCGTGACCGTAAAAAACGCGTTTCACCGTCGTGAAGCCGTCGGAGTAGTCCGCGCCGACGGGGATAATATCGCCGCTTTCGGTATCGTACCACACGGGGCTGAACTCGCCCCTGAGCCTTATGGAAACGTGTTTTCTGTCCGTCAGGTGTTTGTTGCCCGGCATGCGCGAACGGGCTATGAACAGCCAGCGGCTGCCGCCGTCCTGATTGAGCCTGCATATGAACTCGCCCGCGAGCCTGCCGTCGGGATACCTCAGCTCTACCTCGCGCTCGTTTTTAAGGGCGCTGAGGATGGAATTGCGCGAAAAAGCGACTTGTTCGCTTCTGTCATACAGGGCTTTTGCCCTGCAGGACGGGACAGCGTCGACGAGAGTCGGGGCAGCTCCGAGGAAGATGAGCCTGCCGCCCGCGTCCCTGAACCGTTCCAGCAGGTCGAGAGTCGCGCTCCTGAGCGTTTCGCAGGCGGGTACGATGACGACGGGATACGACATTCTGCCGACGGTAAGGCATGGCCTGCCGGAATCATCTGCTTCGGTTACGCCTGCGCCGACAGACTGCGTCAGTCCCTCGCTGATAAAGTCGAAATCGATCCCGTTGGTAAGCAGGTCGTCCGTGAGGCTTCTGAACCTTGAGTCAAGGTCTTCGCACACGCCGTTCGTCTTGTCGAGCGGGCCCCAATGCAGCCAGTAGCTCTCAACGGGGTGGACGACGCCGATACGGCAGACGGGAACGCCCCTTGTGACGGCGGTATTGACCCGGGCGAAATGGTCCTCGACTGCGCTGTACTCCTTCCACCACGGGCTCTGGTAACTGATGGAGGCGGGGTAGTCGCGCTTAGCGGCGCCCTTCATCGCGTACCATGACAGATGAGGCACGCGGACGCTTATGCCCAGCGCCGCCTGCCAGTCGCCCTGATGCTTGTACGTGCGGAAATCGCAGTCCCAGCCGGTCACGCCGTACAGCTCGGACAGCTGCCCCTCGCGGCCGAGCTGGCGGGCTGCGCTCTGGCACTGTTTCGCGGTCGTGAACTCGTGGCTGTTGCACAGCAGGTCTATGCCCGGCAGCCCGAAGCCCCGGTATGAACGCATCGCTTCGCCAATGGCGGCCGTCTGGCTGTGCAGGGACGGTTCTTCCATCATGTGCCCGGTGAGGCTGATGTTGTTTTTTTCGCACCACGCGCCTATGACGTCCGAAAAGGACGACGCGAACAGCTCAGTAATAAAGTCGTGGTAACGGTATCTGGCGACGGATACCCCGTCCCGTTTTTCCCAGAAAAGCTCCGGCAGGGAGTCCAGCGGGTCTTCGCCGTAAACGGCTCTGTATTTTTCGGGCACCGCGTCGGTCCACGGAATGCATACCTCCGCCTTTCCGTCGGGGATCGATTTCCCGAGACGCTGTTTTCTTGTGAACTGCGGTTCGTCCGTGAAAATGGCCGGGACGACTTTGTCGAATTCGCTTCCGACGACCTGCCTGTATCTTTCGTGCGTGACCGAGACGAAACGGCGTATGGCGTCGGGGTTCAGGGTGTCGGCATAGGTCTGGTTGTTGTACCATGAGGAGGGCTGCGAGACCTCGAGCAGGGCGAACCATTTCTGCCCCTTCGCTTCCTCGTCCGCGTCGATACGCCGGTAACCCAGGAGGTAACCGTCCGCGTCGAGCGTCACGTCGTAGCAGGCGAGCAGCGTGCCTTTGCCGCTCCTGCCGCCGACCGCGCCCGAGGCGTTCGGGGTGTAAGCAGCTGCGTCGAAAACGTTTGTAAACAGCAGGTATCTTGCGCGGAAGCGCTCATCCTTTGTGACGATGCCGCCCGCCGCGCCGGAGGGCCAGCGGTCCTCGTCGTACAGCCAGGCGAGCATCCCTTCCTCCTTCGCCTTTTCGACGCAGGTCCTGACAAGGTCCATGTACTCGTCCGAGAGGTACTCGTTTTCGAGACCGGTGCGCACGTGCATATGGAAGCCGCCGAGCCCCATCTGCCTGAATACGTCAATCTGACGTTTCAGCTCGTCGGCGGTGAGCAGGGAATTCCATGCCCAGAAGGGCGTGCCTCTGTATTCGGCGGTCGGGTTCCTGAACAGCTCGTCGGAGAGTTCCGGAGCCGCGTTTTTCTTGTAAAGCATGTTCTGCCTCCTGTCCGGGCGGCCGAAAGCTGACGAAAAGCAGCGATCGGCGTAAATATTTCAAAGCAATTTATTATCTCATTTTCAATACAAAAACTCAACAGTTTTTTTCTTGATAATAGTTTCCGTACAAGGTATAATCCCGACAGAAGGCCTTTGGCCGGACGCGGAAAAGGAGCAAGGCATGGAACTGATAAAGAACACTCTTAAGATCGGGCTCGATAAGCCCGTAAAGCTTCTTCACGTGACGGATTCGCACCTCGCGCTCGTTGACGAGCGCGACGACGAACGCAAACACGAACTTGCCTTAAGAATGAGCAGATCGAAAAGGCTCGATTATTTCAACGAGCACCGGGCTTACGCCAAAGAGAACTGCGACCTGCTCGTTCATACGGGAGATCTGACCGACTTCGTCTCCCACGCGAACACGGATTTTGCCAGAGAGGTCGTCAAGGACCCCGATTTCTTTTTCATCGCGGGCAATCACGAATACTCCCGTTACGTCGGCGAGGCGTGGGAGGACAGAGCTTACCGGATGAACAGCTATATGGAGATGGGCGGCGGCTTCGGCGTACCGATGTTTTTCAACTCGCGCCGGGTCGGCGGCCTGAATATAGTCGGTATCGACAACGGCTATTATCTTTTTGAGAAGTGGCAGCTATGGAGACTGAAAAAAGAGGCCGAAAAAGGTCTGCCGATCATCCTTGCTTTCCATGATCCTCTTTTTGAGGAGTCGCTGTACCAATACCACATGGCAATACCGGGTGCGGACTGCGCGTACATCGTCGGCTGCGACGAAGAGCACCTTCTGCCTTTCAGCGAGTTCCGCGCCTATCAGCAGCGCCCCGACGAGCCAACGCTTGAAATGATCGACTACATCAGATCGGAGCCGCTGATCAAAGCGATCCTGACAGGGCACCTGCACTTCAGTTTCGAGAGCAATATCACCCCGACCCTCCCGCAGTTCGTGACAGGAGGCGCTTACGAGGGAGTCGCCAGAGAAATCACCGTAATATAGTTATTCCGGCATAAAAAAGCGGCGGATACCGCCGAAGTCACAAGAATAAAAACCTGCAAAAAAAGCCGCGGCAGCGCTGCCGCGGCGATTCTTTATTCGTATAGGTCAGCAGATGCCTTCAAGGAAATCGGTCTCTGCAGCTTTGCCGTCCGCGTCCACGCGGAAGGTCTTTACCTCGTTCGGTGCGAAATCCGCCCAGAAGCCGCAGTCGGCGGCGTCGCATAATATCGCAGTTTTCACCGCTCTGCCCGAGGTCTCGTAAAGCCTGAGAATAACGTCGCCTGAGCCGTCCTCGCACAGCTTCATCGCCTGCAGGACCACGTTGGGGGCGGAAACGGAGATAAAGCTTTTGCTCTGAGGCTCGCAGCCCTTGTGGAAGGACTCCGGGATGGTGTCGGGCCGGTTGTTGAAAATAAGCGCCTCCGCGGGCACAGAGCTCGTCTCCGCCTCGCCGGAATGCGGGCAGACGCCGTATTCAAAACGCTGGAGCCCCTCGTCCGTGAAGTTGAAAAGCGCGTCGGGCCGGTTAGAGAAATGGTCCGCGAAGATGACGTTCCTCAGGCAGGTAAGGCGCAGCTCCGTCCCCGGACAGTCGTAGCTGTATTTCGAGTCAGTGATGACGGCGAGGCCTCGCCTGCCGTTGCTGCCGCTCACGGTCAGGTCGCCCCAGGTCAGGGCAGGCTCTTCCGTCCCGGAGCACGGGCGTTTTATAAAGCCGTTCTGTATCTCGTAGGTGGAAACAGCGTCGGAGCCCTCGAGCGGGAACGCCATTTTGAGGACTGTGAACGGGTCGTTCCACAGCGCCTTGCACTTTACCCGCAGCGTCCTCGCGCCGTCGGAGAGGATGAAGTCCTGCCACAGGAACGAGCTGCCGAAGCGGTATTCGGCGCGTACGACGGCACGGGCGGGCCCGGTCTCGACGACCTGCATCCCGCGGCATCCCATAACGCCCTTGACGTTGTGGAAGGTGAAAACGCCGTGCGCCCAGGTGTCCGTGTCGTGATCGTCGATGACGGTGGGCACGGCGATGTTTTTCGAACCGACGTACTCGGCCCCGGTGTTTTTGTCGACAAAAGAGCTGATCGTTCCGGTCTTTGTTTCAAAAACCGCGCGGATGTTCTGATTTTCGATATAACACGATCCGTCTTCCGGATCGCCGCCGGTCATGCCCGCGCAGACAGGGCCCGGTGCCGGAAGACCGGCGGCGGGGGACTCTTCTTCGGGCCAGTAGAGATGGAATGTCCGGTATCCGAGCGCGGGGAGCTCGGCGATGAAAACCGTGTCAAGGTGCGAGTCGTTCGAGCGGGACGAGCGTACGTTCTGGAAGATTACGTCGCGGCCCTTTTCGTCGGTCACGCGCCGTGACGGGTGGTAGACCCTGACTGGCACTCTGACGGGGAATGAAAGCGGGTTGAAAACGACCATAGGCCGCGGGAAATCGCGCGAACCGTCATAGTGGCGGTCGGCGTTCACGGTATCGCCGACGCCGTCTATCCAGGTGTCGATCTTCGAAGCGATCTTTACGAAAGCGGCGAACTGCCTGTTCCGGGCAACGTCCAGCGCCACGCCGTAGGTGTTGCGCACATCGTCGTAAGCTTCCATAAAGGAGCAGCCGCACATTATGTCGTGGAAATGGTTGAAACAGACCTTGTCCCAGGCGGCGGCAAAATCAGCGGTGCCGCCGGAAGCTGCGCGCAGAGCTCCGTCGGGCTGATCCAGCGCCGCGACGGTCGACCACTTCTCGGCGTTGACGAGCTCGGACTCGGTCTTTCTGTTGAGCTGTTTTACAAGAGAGGTCGCGCTGTAACAGCCGGAGGCGTGGTGCTGAAGCTCGTCGTTCCAGACCGGCAGGTCGGGGCGTGCTTCCGCGAGGCGCAGGAAATACTCGTCCGGGCTTGAGAATTTCAGCCTGCCGCCGAGCTCTTCTTCGTTGACCTTCTGCAGATATTCTATATCTCCCTTGGTCGGGCCTCCGCCGTGGTTGCCCACGCCGTAGAAGAGCATCTGCGGGGTCCCGGTCTCTTCGGCGAGCCCGACGGCCCTTTCTATCGCGGCGTCAATGCTTTTTTTGCCGTTGGCCGTATAGCTTTCCTGTATCCGGTAGGTGAGTATCTCTGTCCCGTCGCTGCCGCGCCAGATGAACGCGCCCTTCGGGATATCCGGATTTTCCTCCGGGGAAGGGCGCATCATGACGTAGCAGTCCATGCCCGAGTTTTTCAGCATCTGGGGCAGGGCGTGCGAGTGCCCGAAGGAGTCCACGTTGTAGCCGGTCGTGCATTTGACGCCGAAGTTTTCATGATAGAAAAGCTGGGAGTACAGACCCTGCCGCGCAAATCCCTCCGCGCCGGGCATGTTGCAGTCCGGCTGGACGGACCAGCCGTTGACTATTACCCAGCGCCCCTCACTGACGCGCCGCTTTATCTCCTCGAACATATCGGGCCTGAGCTCCTTTACCCAGCGGTAGTAACGGGCGGAGGAGCAGGTGAAGACGAACCCGTCGTATTCGCTGAGCCTGTCAAGGGCGGAGCGGAAGGTCTGAAGCACCTCCGCGGCCCCCTCCTGCCAGCGCCAGAGCCAGACCGGGTCGAGGTGAGCGTTGCCGATAAGATATATATCCTGCATTGTTTTCTCCATTCGTGGGGACTTTTTTCGTCAGTCTTCGATAAGCCCGCTGTATTTGCCGAGCCAGTAGGCAAAGGTATACGTGTAGCAGCTCTCGAGCCTGTGGGGAGAGCCCGGGTCATCGCAGAACGGATTGCGGTCGTATTTGGTTATCGAACGCTCGTCCGGCGGCAGAAGGGTGGTTATCGCCTTGTCCCCGAGCTTCCCGGTCGTTACGGCTACGTCGTGTCTTTCCTCGAAACGCACGGAGCAGGTCAGATTCGAAAGGTTGGTCCGCCTGAACCAAACGGCGAGAGCTTCGGCGTCGACCTCGTTTTCGGCGCCGGGGACGCTGAGCAGATAAGTCAGGTCGTAGCAGGCGTTATGCTCCCGCGCCATCGACGTGCGCCATTGCCTGTAGGATTCTTCGTAGAGCGCCCTGAGGTCCGCGTCCTTTTCAAGCAGACAAAGCATCCAGTGGGCGCAGGTCGCGAGCATATGGTCGCCGTACATGATGTATTCCCAGACGGTGACGTTTTCGATCTTGGCGTTGACGGTATAGCGGCTGCCGTGTTCGAGCATCGTGTCCGCGTAGCCGCGCTCAAGCAGCTCTTTATAGACCTTTTCCCAGCGGACTTCGCCTGTGACGGCGGAAGCGATCAGAAGATAGCTGAGCATCTCAGCGCAGTTCAGAGGCCCGTCGGGCCAGCCAAGAGGCGTATTGAAGTACTCTTCGTTCCACTTTGCCCAGGTCGTGCTTCTGCCGAGGCAGTTGCAGAGCCTGAAGCCGTGGTCGACGATGTGCCCGACGATCGCCGAGACGGTCTCTTTGATGTACGGCGCGATCTCAGGGCAGTCGGGTACGAGTATTTCATTCGCGAAATACAGATGCACCAGGTGAAGCGTTATTTCGTCGGAGCTCGTGTCGGTCTTGAAGATCATGTCGTCGTCATCGTAACCCAGGTCCGTGTAAGGTTTTCTGAACCGCTCCGGGATCGGGTGAGAGCAGTCGACCTCAACGCCGGCCATGCCCTCCTCGACGGACTGGGTCGTGACAAGGCATTTCGCCTTGCCGTTCGCCTGCCGCCTGAAAAAGATGCCTGCGTCCGGTATGGGCTCGTCGCGGGTCTGACAGGTGCGCGCCACGAAGCCGTCACCCCTGCCGCAGATATAACAAAGCAGCATGCAGGCGTCAAAATGCCTCAGCGTCTCTGCGAGCGCCTGCTTCGTTTCAGGCGCGTCAACGCCCTTTTCACGCCTCAGTACGGCGTAGCGGAACATTTCGCCGAGAGCGAAAGCCGCTGTGAAGCCGCCGTCGTTGTCGGAGTGGTGATACGGCACGCGGGAGTCGAGGACGCGGGGGACGGACAGGTAGCGTTCAGAAAGCATCCCGCGCCGGTCGACGTACCTCAGGCTTTCTTCCCGAAGCAGCTCCGCCTTTTCCCTGGCGCCGGTTTTTATCATCTCGATATGTGTTACGGCGGTTTTTGTCCTGACCCAGACTCCGTCTGCTCCGTCGGGACACAGGGCAAGGACCTCGTTGTCCGCAAGATCGCGCGTGGCGGAAAAATACTGTATTATATCGCTTTCGAACGCGGCTTCCGGCTCATAGCGGGTGAGCCCGGTCGACGCAGCCAGCCAGCGGACGGGACCGACGCGAAGCTCGCCGGTATACTCGCTTTTTTTTGAAGGCAGCGGGTAGGGGAAGCACGAAAGATCGGGCTTCTGCAGCCCGGTCGTTTCCAGCCCGGCAGGCACAGCCGAGTCGTTCGGAAGATAAAAGGTGCTCTTTCTTTCGAAAGACGGGGCAAGCTTGATCTTGAAGTCCATAACAGTCCTTTCTTTACAGACCGATCGACGCTCTGAGGATCAGTCTCGCGTCGGCGGCGGTGACGGAGCCGTCCGCGTCCATATCGGCGGCGTCGAGCTGCCAGTGCATGAGGCCGCTCAGACCTATGGCGTTCCTGAGGGCGAAGCGTGCGTCGGCGGCGGTGAGCGAACCGTCGTTGTCGACGTCGCCCGGAGCGACGCCGTCTATATAATATACATCTATAATAAGGAAGTAGCCCGCGAACGGAGCGTCGAATATCAGGTCCTCGCCCTTGGGGTCATACCTCAGAACGGAGAAATCTCCCTCGTCGGTGATGTGGTACAGCAGGCAGACGTCGCCCTTGTATCTGTCCGGCAGGGGTATGCGCCATCTGACTTTCGTCGTGGGTTCGACAGTGTCGCCGCCCCGCGTAAAACGGACGTCATACAGAATGAAGCTGTTGACGCTCGCTTTCGCTTTTGCCGCGTCGTAATACGCTCCCGATGCGACCTCTGCGACACTAAGAGTATCGGTTTCTATGACGGACGAATCGTAGGGGACCTCCGCCGACACGCCGTAAACGGGGTCCTCGAAAACGTTGCCCTTAGGGATCCTGATATAGAGCGTGAGCACCGAGGACATCTCGCCCGAGTCGGTCGTGCAGCGTATGTCGACCGTCCTGTCGGATGAGCGGGTGATCGAAAAGTTCTTATCGAGCACAAGCGTCCATGAACCGCCGTTTTCACGGTATTCGTAGTACTCTATACTATCTTTGAACTCATCAGGCGTGACGACGCTGATGATCGCCTCTCCGGCATAGTAATCCACCGTCGCCCACGTGATCTCCGGCGCTTCGGCAAAAGCCGAAGGGACTGAGAAAAATATCAGCGCGGCTGTCGCAAAAAGGCAAGCCGCGCAGTTAAAGAAACGTTTAATCGTCATATCCGTTCGGGTTTTTGCTCTGCCAGTTCCAGGAGGTCAGGCACATGTTCTCGATGCCGCGCTCAGCGCGCCACCCGAGGACTTCGTTCGCTTTGGTCGCGTCGGCATAGCAGACGGGCAGGTCCCCGTCGCGTCTGCCGGTGACGACGTAGTTTATCTTCAGTCCGTTTGCTTTTTCAAAGGCGTTGATAACGTCGAAGACGGAATAACCGACGCCTGTGCCGAGGTTGAAGATATGCACGCCGGGCTTATCCGCGCAGCCGTTGAGCGCGGCGAGGTGCCCCTTCGCAAGATCCACGACGTGGATGTAGTCGCGTATGCAGGTGCCGTCCGGGGTGGGGTAGTCGTCGCCGAAGACGCGCAGGCACTCGAGCTTACCGCAGGCGACCTGAGTGATATACGGCATCAGATTGTTCGGCAGCCCGTTCGGGGCTTCGCCTATCCTCCCGGAGTCGTGCGCGCCGATCGGGTTGAAGTAGCGGAGGATGACGATGCTGAAAAGGTTGTCCGCCACGTACAGGTCGGACAGAATCTTTTCGATGTGCAGCTTCGTCGTGCCGTAGGGGTTAGTGGTGCCGCCCACGGGCATGTCCTCTCTCAGCGGAGGGACGTTGCCCCCGCCGTAGACCGTCGCGGAGGATGAGAAGACGATTTTTTTAACGCCGCAGGCGCGCATGACCTCAAGCAGGACGACCGTGCCGTAAATATTGTTGTCGTAGTACTCAAGGGGCTTCATGACGGATTCGCCGACGCTTTTGAGACCCGCGAAGTGGATCACGGCGTCGGGTTTGGTCTTTTGGAATATCTCGGTGAGCTTTTTTTTGTCGCGGATGTCGCACTCGAACGATTCAAAGTCCTTGCCGGTCAGTTCCCTGACCCTGTCGAGGACTTTTGGGGAAGAGTTGATGTAATTATCGACGACGACGATCTCATGCCCGCTATCGAGCAGTTCGACGGCGGTATGCGAGCCGATGTATCCCGCTCCGCCGGTGACAAGGATTTTCATGTTCTGCGATCCTCCGTTCATTAAAACCGATGCTTGCCGTTCAGGGCGTATATTCTACCGTGAAAGCGTGGCTTCTCAGCCCGCCCATGATACCGTAGATGAATTTGTTGTGGACCTCCCAGCCTTCGTAGGTGCGGGAGCCGACCGTCATTTTCGTTACGTAACCGCGGACCCCGTCGACCGCTCCGTCTGTCTCGATGATCGTTATCCAGCTTGCCTTGTCCTCCGGCAGCTCTATCGACGGGTCGTATGACAGGATCATGTTCCGAAGCTCGCTCGCGGTATAGACGTGCTGCTTGATAAGGGAGTCTATGTTCAGGTCGCTCATGCAGTCTACGCCGGTGAGATAGCTCAGCGTACCGCCCCATACGGTCGCGGAGGAACAGGTCCTGCCGGCGGTGAGAGCGGAATAAACGGCTTCGATCGGCCTGCCGTCGAACTCAAGGTATTCGCCGACAGCTTCGGAGCATGCCTTCAGACAGTTTTCCGAACAGCGCGACGTCGTTGACGCCGCGTAACCGACGGTGCTCTTGCGCGACGGGGCGTAGTTGTACCGTTTTATGTTCGTGTAGATCGCCACAGCCTGCGCCTTGAGACATTCGACGTTGTCGGAAGCTCCGCCGATCTCCATAGCGACTATCCTTGCCACGAGATTGACGGTGTTGGTATAGCCCTCCCCGGGGTAGTAGACGAGCTCCGGAGCCGTTTCCTTTTTCAGAGATACGCCCTGATAGAAATGACCGAGGATCTCGGAATAGCTCATGCCTTTTTCAGCCATGGAGGCGGCGCCCCACTGGCTCATCCCGACGGCGTGGCCGTTGCCGTACGTGGTTATCGTGAAGGTATCGCTCTGGAGGCTTTTTTCGGGGTAAGGCGGGTAGTATCTCTCGGATGGGTCAAAGTATTCGTCGTAATTGTCTTCCAGCACGCCGTAGGACGGCGAAACGGGCGGCTCCTCGCTGCCGGATCCGTCGGCGGGGTTTTCGGGGACGGCAAAGGAGTCGTCCACGTACTCCGCGGGAAGCTGCTCGAGCTTGAGAGCGGATCTGAGTATGAGCCTCGAGTCATAAGAAGTCAGCTCTCCGTCCCCGTCCGCGTCGCATACGAGCAGTACCGCGTCGGAAACCGAGGGCTCGAGACCGATGGACAGACGCAGAGCGAAGCGGGCGTCCTCCGCTGTGATCTCAAGGTCAAAATCGGCGTCGCCGACCTTAAGGGACGCCGCGCCGGAAAACACGGAGACGGACAGAATAACGATTACGGCGAGGAAAAGGGCACAGTATCTTTTCATATCTGCTCCTTTCTTCGTTAAGGATCGATCAGAACGAACTCATAAGTGGTCGTCGGGGCGATAACGGGGCGGGGAAGCAGCTTGCCGGAGACGGCAAGGCGCGTCATAATGAACGCGGCGCCCGCGGCGGCAGCCAGGCACAGCGCGCAGATCACCGCGCCGAGAACGCCGACGCCGCTTCTGCGCGGCGCGGGAGCGGTCTCATCCTGCGCATCGGCGGGCTGTTCCGGCTCCTGTTCCGCTTCGTCGTCGAGAAGCCTGTCGCTGAGCAGAAGCAGCAGCTCGGCGGCGCATCGCGCAAGAAGCTGTTTTACGGGCTCCCCGAAGGATGAGCGGATCGTAACCACCGCCGCGTCGGAAGGCGTGCTTACGGCTATGTGTACGGTTTTTTCATTCGTCTCATCCGAAACGAATACGTTCGTGACGGACGCGCCGAAGGGAACGCCGGCAAGCTCTCCTGCCGTAACGGCAAGGTTGCAGGCGTATTCTTTCGGATCGGAGCCGTGGCGTTCTTCCGCCTTCTGGGCGAAGGAAAAATGCGGCTCGAGCCCGAACACGCCCTCCACGGCCTCTCTTAGGAAGATCGCGGAGTTCGTCCCGGCGACGGCTATCTGTTTGTCGGAGCCGAGAAGAATTTCCCGGAGCATCGCCGCGGCGTAGCTCGAGAAAAAATCGGGCGAAATCGCGCAGTCGAGAAGAGAGTTGAGTTCATCCGTAACGCCCGAGCGCAGCATGACGAGCGTACGGTCGCGCTCATTCGGCAGAAGGAATATCTCCTGCCTGGCGGAACGGCAGAAAAAGCCGCAGTAAAGGCCGTCGTCGAGAGAGATCAGCTTTGAACCGACAGCCTTCCCGGCGTGGGCGGCCGCGAGTTTGGAATCGGCGTAGATGTGCTCCTCCTGCGCGCTCGCCTTCTCGAGAGCGTCCTTGTCGATGACGAGGTTCAGCCCGAAGGCGCGGGCGAAAAGCTTTTTTGTTTCGCACATGAGCGCCGGATCGACGGCGAATATCAGGACCTCGCTGCACTTGAGAGCCTCTGCGGCGCAGTGAAGGCTCTGCCTGAAATCCTCAAAGCATTCAACGGAGAATTCGGCGTCCCCTCCGTGGAAATCGACGAGCACGTCGAAAACGTCCCGGTCGTCCAGAGGACTGACGAGAGCGTTTTCGGGAGAGCCGATCTTGATTATCTTAATACGCTTCATATTCCTCGGGATACCATTGCTCGGCGTCTATCCACGGGTTTTCGATGCCCTTTTTGTCATACCAGGCCTGCGGATAGCGGGCGTTCGGGTTTTCCTTGGCGAGGCTCACGTCGACGTCCTCGCTCTCGTCTGGCCTGACCATGCGGGCGACGATGACCAGCCTGCCCTCGTCGAACTCGTAGGTGCAGGTGGACAGGGTCAGAAGGATGTCGCCCTCTTTTATATCGACTCCGGTGTCGTACATCGAGCGCTGTTTGATCTCGTCGGCGAATTCCAGGAACTCATCCTCCGAAACGAATTTCGTCTGCATATAATGGAACAGATAGCCGTTGTCTTCTTCGGCCTCGGCGTTGGTTATGAACGCTGAGCAGACCTTCCAATGTGTCATGGAGTAGAGCGTGTCGAAGTTCATGGTCGGTGATTCGATGAAGCCGTCGATGGTCTTGTATTTTTCAAGCTCGGAAAACATCATGACGTTCTGCTGCATATTGTGGCCGTAGATTATCATGTTCCGGCTCATCTCGTCGGGCGTGAGAACGTTCCTGTAGTCGAGGTAAGGGTTGCCGTAGCGGCTGTAGTTCTTGAAGATGTCGTGACGGAGGTAGAGGTCCTTGTCGTCGCCGGCCTCAACGTTTGCCTGCAGTATCGCGGTCCATATGTTGGTGTTGCTGATGCTCAGCCAGCCGACGAAGCCGCTGTTGCGCGCGTACAGGGCGGCCCACTTCGCCTGCATGCCCTCTGGGAAATCAACGTCGGGATATTTGGCTCTGATCTCGTCCCACGGAGAAGGATTTTCGTCGATAAGATCGCCCATGCGGATATCCTGCCATTTCCTGAGGCCGTAATCCACGAAGAAATAGCCGATGTAAAGCAGGGCGCCGACCATGGCGAGGGCACTTATGTCGAGAATGAGCTTGCGTATGACCTCTCCGGCGCTGTCGCCCTTCGAGGGGATGTTCTTTCTGATCCGGGAGAAGAAGCCCTTCTTCTTTTTCTTTTTGCCCTCTCTGACCGGGGGCTGTTCCTGCGCGGCAGCAGGCTGCCCGGATGGGGCGATGGGCTCTTCGGGCGCCGACGCTTCGGCGACCTCGTCGAAATCGCCGGATACGTCGAACTCATCAAAAACGTTGTATTCTTCTTTTCTGTCCATTGCGTCTGTGTGCAAAACCGCTTCAAATGCGTCTGAGTCGGAGGCGGCGTCGAACGGGGCTTCGGGGGCGGCGTCGTCAAATTCGCCGCTCAGCAGCGGGTCGTCATCCTCATCCGCGCCCGGGGCGTCTGGGACGGATATGACCGGGGGGACGTACGGTACGTCCGGGGATTTCACAGCGGCTTCGGCGGGTTCGCCGGAGCGTTTTTCTTCCGCGCCGCGCGTTACGGGAGCCTCTGCGTGAAAGTCGGTTTTTCCGACGGCTGCTCGTTCTTCCGATCTGCGCGTCAGGGGAGCGGATGCGGCGACGGCTTTTCTGTCGTTTATCAGCCGGTTCTGTTCCTCGATGCTGTCGATCGGGAAAAAGACCGGGGACGTGCCGCGCGGGATCTCCGGGACCGTGGG
>JAILDS010000004.1 GCA_024689165.1 Clostridia bacterium | reverse complement strand
GCGACCGACAGCAGCGCGCCGACGGTCATGACGGCGTAATAGTGCGCGCCGACGAACACGTGCGCCCCGACGAACAGAAGCGCGGGGAACAGGGCGAAGACGATAAAAAATGGAAGGTACTTCCTGATATTCATTTCCGAGTTTTCTCAGTAAACGCAGACCCGCGCCGTAGTACCGTCATAGACGATCTGACGGTCAAGATCAAGGGTATCGAATTCCTCCGTAAAATACTCGTCCTCTTCCTCCGCGAAATACACAGAAACGCCGGTCACGCCGCGAAGCTTCAGCTCGTAGCATAAAATGCTTTTCGCCGAATAACTCCAGTAGAACGCGCTGCCGCCTTCGAGGCCGCGAGAGGAATCGTTTTCAATGATTATCGATGAAATCTTTGTGCCTGTCGTCGCTTCGTGCTCCTGGATCGAATCGACGACTGCGGCGACGTATTCCACGTCGGCCGCGTTCGCAGCCTTCTGCGCTTTCTCTGCTCTGAAGGAAGCTTCAAGATTGACGGCAAGCGTCGCTGCGAGGACCAACATCGTCAGGACCGTCAGGACCCGACCGACCCGTTTTTGAGTCAGCGAGAGGACTCCGACCGTCAGCGCGGCAAAACAGGTGAACAGGGCAAACATTGTTCTTACCCCATGGGAAGTCGAGACTATCCCCGGCAGATACGAGGCTGCATATGCGACGGCGTACGAGAATGCCAGAAGCGCGGCGACGCCGATTTTTTTTTCTTTTATCACAAACACCAACAGCCCGACGAGCCATAAAAGTCCCATCGCCAGCCAGAGCACGAGCATTATCCTGTGGTCGATAAAGAGCATCCGCCCCCTCAGAAAAGACTTCTGGTTGAGCAGGAAGTATACGACGTTGTCAAAAATACCGGAGGGGCTCAGAGCTATCCGTTCATTCTCGGTAAGGCCGAAAAAACTTATGATCACCTTGCCGACGGCAAAATAGACCGCGCCGGAAACGACCGTCAGCGCGGCGGCTTTCAGATAAGGAACAAGGTTCTTCAGAAAACCCTTCTCCGCGTTACGGACAGTGACCGTCCCGAGATAGGCAACGACGAGTATGATATAAACGCTCAGTAACTGCTGGTACGTCGCCATCGCACATATCAGCAGAACGGACGTGAGTATCGTCCACCCTATCCCGCGTTTTGTCATGTAAACGATCACCGCGGCAAAGCAGAAGAAAACCCCGACGGCGGTCAGAAATACGCACTCGGGGAACGACATTACGTCGAGGAGAAAACGGTTCTCGACGATAAGCACCGCCCCGAGGTCGAGAGCTGCCGCAGTAAAGAAGTCTTTTTTTCCGAGAGCTCTCAGAAAAGCGGAAACGAGCGCCGAAACCGAAAACGCGACGATCACGATCGCGGCACACACGTCCGGCGTGGAGTTGAGCACGGGGTTGTGCCCGGTCAGCATCAAAAGTCTGAATACGAGCGCTCCGAAATACCTGAACGCAGACAAAAAATTGTTGGTATGGATTTCATATCCCCATACCAGCAGGCCGTAGGAATCGATGCTGAAATTCCGCCCGCCGTAAATGAGCAATGGCAGCATCAGGATGACGTTCGCTGCGAACAGGATCAAAAAGCGTTTGTCAAAAAGGGAGCGGAACGTTATTTTTTTGTCTTCCATAGGTCATCCTCAAAACAGCGCTGCGGCTGCGGGCAGAAGATAAAGCGCGGATCTTGAAACGAGCCCGGCGACGAAAACGGAGTCCGCGAAGACAGGCGCGAGCTCCGGGTAGAACGAATATGAATTCAGCCCACCGCGGACGGCGCACGCGGTCGACACGGCGAACAGGGCCGCAGTCAGAAAAAGCGCCGCTGCGTCGCGCGCCCGGAAGCGGAAATAACCGAACACACGTCCCCTGCTCCGACCCCAGCCGAGCGCCTTGAGAGTCTGAGCCGTCTTCGCGCTTTTTTCCATCGCGAAGCCCGAAACGCTCATGAAGCAGGCCGTCATGCGGGCAAGTCTGCCGTCCCTCGCCAGACCGGCCGTAAGCTGCATTTCGGAGGACTGAACGAACGCGCGGCGCAGAACGGGAAGGTAACGGAAAGCCGAACAGAGCACAAGTGCAGCCTTGGGCGAAAGGAAAGAAAGCAGGTAAAACAGCTTGTCGCTCGTAACGGCGCGGGAGAACAGGAGGCTCGCCCCCACGGCTCCGGCGACGGCAGCCCCGAGGCACAGACCGCAGACAAGGGCCTCCAGCGTGCAGGGATTGTCGCCGAGATAGAACAGGGCCGTCCGCCCTCTGTGGACGAACAACAGGTTCGCCCCCGCCGATACGGCGCAGACGGCTGAGAGCGCAAGGAGCCTTCTGAGAAGGCCGCGCCCGGTAACTGCGCACCACAGGGCGCCCGCGGCAAGAGCTGCGGCGGCGCTCAGGTAATCCTTGCAGAAAGCGACCGAGAAGATCGCCGCGGCAAAATACAGCAGCGTCGTCATCGGATGGAAGCGGGAAATGTTTTTCATATCTTCACAGGATCGGCGGCAGGTAGACGCAGAACGGAAAAAAGACGGTCGCGGCGGGTCGGCAGGCGGCTCAGCCGTCGGCGTTGAAGGAGTTGCCCACGTCCGCGCCGAGGTCGTTGGTATAAAGCCAGCGTATCTCGTCGCCCGGGGCAATATCTACCGCGGAGCAGCCCGTCATCGGGAACACGCCGTTGACACAGTACTCCCAGCCGGAGAGATCGCCGCCGTCGTACTCCCGCACCTCGGCTATGGCGCGGATGTACTTCGCGCCGTGCGAAGCGCTGCCGCCCACGTCGAGCGCGATGCCGTAAGTCTTGGCGGCGCGGACGAGGGCGTCGTAAACAGTGTCTCCGTCGACGTAAGCGACGGGACTGCGTTCCAGGATGACCCCGTCTTCGGGAGCTGACTCGCTTTTCCCGACGACGTTTTTACAGTTGATCTCGATATATACGACCGAGTCGGAAACAGTCGGCTGCGTCTCAAAGTATTTCTCGGGCGACCTGATCGTCACGGCAGCGAAAACTGCGCCGACGACCACGATAACGGCAAGTATTACCGGGATGAAACGCCTCATAAGCTGTGCTCCTTTATACGCCGTAAACGGCCAGAAGGACGACCGCGGCCGCGTGTATCACGGCCATGACCGGGAGGGTCACGGTGAATTTCTTCTTGCGGGTCTTATGCCTGACGACGTTCATCGCCGCCAGCATCGCGGCCGCTCCTCCGAGCGCCGCGGTAAGAAGCAGAGTCCTCTCGCTTATCCGGCTCAAGTCGGCGCCGGACCGGTTCCTGACGGCGGCGGATTTATCGACTACTATCTCGAGGACTCCGATAAGCGAGATCAGGATCAGGTAAAGAACAAGATACCTCATGCGGTCATTGTACAACTCAGACGTCCGGTTTTCAAGCGCAAAATCGAAAGGCTCATCCCGGTCCGGGCGTCCGGATTCCACGGCGCGCCCGATTCCTGTTGCAAAACGACGCAGATAATAGTAATATTTACCCAGACGACCATTTTCTTTGAAAAAAGGTGAACGCCATGCAGAACAAAAAGATCTTGAAGACAGCCGCCCTGACCGCCGTGGGGACCGCCGCTGCCGCTCTGGCGTCCGGCGAGGTCTTTTACGAGCTCATCCTTAACGCGAGGGTCTGGGACAGGCTGACGCAGCTTCTGCATCTCGCGGACCCGGTCACGGAGGATATCTACGACCGCGCCCCCGAATGCCTTGAGGGACTCCGGTGGATGGAAGAACAGTCGCCCGCCGAGGTCCGGCTCCTTGCCGGCGGAGGCAGAGAATACGTCGCCCACAAGCTGTGCCCTCCCGACGGCGGCAGCAAATGGGTCATCACCTGTCACGGCTACTGCGGTCACGGTGTCATGCAGTGCGTTTACGCCAGGCATTTTTACGAGCGCGGCTGGAACGTACTGATGCCGGACCTGCCCGGCCACGGCGCGGACGGAGCCCGCTACACGACCATGGGCAGAGAGGAAGCCGCCGCAGCCGTCAAATGGGCGGAATACGTCGCAGAGCTGCATCCGGACGCGCAGATCGCCCTTCACGGCCAGAGCATGGGCGGCGCGACGGTCCTTATCGCGACCGGGATGAAGCTGCCGCGCCAGGTCTTCGCCGCGATAGAGGACTGCGCCTACACGTCGCTTGAGGACGAATACAGGTACGAGCTCAAAGAGAAGTTCCGCCTGCCCGTAAAGCCCATCCTGCCCGCGGCAGACCTCGTTTCACGCCTGCGAACGGGCCGCGGGTTCGACGGGAGCTCGCCGATCGCATCTGTCGCGAAAAGCGATACGCCGACCTTGTTCATCCACGGCGACCGCGACACATTCGTCCCGTTTTACATGCTCGACTGCCTTTACAACGCCTGCGCAGCGCCGAAGCAAAAGCTCGTCGTTCCAGGTTCTTACCACGCGACGAACGCCTACCTGCAGCCGGAGCTGTACTGGAACACGGTATTTGAGTTTCTGGAAGCTCACGCGCCGGACGCGGGGCACGTTCAGCCTTGACACCCCACCGCTCAGGTGCTATATTATAAATAGGGTATTATGACCCTATCGCGCTGCGCAACGGAGATGATACGATGAACGCCGAGATCGAGGCTTATCTGAAGAGCTGTTTCTTCTCTTCGGACGACGAACTCCGTTTTGACGAGATCACCGGCGGCAACATCAACCACATCTACCGCGTCCGCAGCAAACTGACCGGAAAAACGCTGATACTCAAGCAAGCCCGGCGCGAGGCAGTCATCTCCCGCGAGATGAAGCTTGAGGTCTGCCGCGGGCGCAGAGAAGCGGGGTATATTAAGCTCTGCGGCTCTTTCCTGCCGGGTTCGCTGCCAGAGCTTTACGGCTACAACAGGCGGCTGAGGCTGCTCGTCATGCAGGATATGAGCCCCGGGTACGAAATGCTGCGAAGCGCGCTGCTTGCGGGCCGGAGCTTTGATTTCCTTCCGTCGTTTTTGGCGGATTTCGTAGCCGCCACAACGGTCGGCACGTCGGATTTCGCCCTTGAGCCGAAAAAGAAGAAGGCGCTCGTCAAAAGCTTTACCAATCCGGACCTGTGCGCCCTGACGGAGAGGCTCGTATTCACGGAGCCTTTCGTCGGCTCTCCGGAGAATTCCGTCTCGGCGGAAAACGAGAGCTTTTGCCGCGAAAGGATTCTTTCGAACAAGACCCTGCGCGCCGCGGCGGCGGGGCTCAAATACGACTTTATGAACAAGCCGCAGGCGCTCATCCACGGCGACCTGCACTTCGGCTCGATCTTTGTCAGCGACTCCGGAGCCGTTGTATTCGACCCCGAATTCTGCTTCTTCGGTCCCATCGGCTTCGATTCCGGCAACGTCTTCGCGCACTTCGTGATGGAGTATATCTACGCCTCCGTCTCCGGTAACAAAAAGCTCGCCGAAGAGATGAGGCGCGGAGCCGGGGAGTTCATTTCAGCGTTCGAAGAGCGTCTCAGCGCCATGCTGGCGGAACAGCGGACCGACGCGGTTCTGTGTTCGCCTGACTTTACGAAACGCTTCGTCGCTTCCGTAATATCCGACACGGCGGGCTTCGCGGGCGTCGAGTGCCTTCGCAGGACGGTCGGTATCGCGAAAATACCGGAATTCGGAATGCTTTGCCCGTCCGCCAGATCGGAGATGGAAAGAAGGGTCATCGAAGCGGGAATATCCCTTATAGAGGCATACGGGACTTCGGCTCCGGCGGCGGACGTATTAAAAGCGCTGTGAGGTAATGAGTTGGTTGGTCTGATCTTGGCTGCGGGAAAAGGCGCGAGGCTGTCGCCCGGTTCTCCGGGAACGGTCATCAAGCCCTTGGCGGAAGCGGGAGGCTCTCCGCTGATTTCCTATTCCTTCGGCATCCTCCGTTCTCTCGGGATAAAAAACGCCGTCGTGGTAATCCGCCGCGGCCATGAGAAGATAGCCGACTCGCTCGGCCCGGTATACATGGGGACGAACGTCAGATACGTCGTACAGGACGAGCCGACCGGGCTCGTCAGCTCCATGGCCGCCGCGAAGGATCTTATCGACGGCGACGTACTCCTTCAGCTCAGCGACGAGGTATTCCTAAATCCGACCGTCGATGCGCGCCTTTTCGAAGGCTGCGATTTTGCCGTCGGCTATACCCTCGACAGCGAAGAGAGGATCAGGCGCAATTTCTCCGTCGAGGTCTCCGGGGACGGGGTACTTCTCGGCTGCGAGGAGAAACCCAAGCATGTTTTCAACGACATGAAGGGCACAGGACTCTGTTATTTTTCGAAGGAATGCTTCGACCTTCTGCAGGAGCTCATAGATACGTCCGGGAACGCGCCGAAAGACCTTTGCGACTTTTTCAGCCTGCTCATCTCCCGCGGGAAGATCGGCAGAGCCTTTCTTGCCGCCGAAGAGGAGATAAACGTCAATACTCCGGAGGAGCTCAGCTACGCCGATCGGCGCATAAGGGAAAGCGGGGCCCGTTTATGAACAGAGTGATGCTCCTGTACCCGCCCGGGAAGCTCCTTCAGCGCAGCGAGGACAGGGCGCAGTGCAACCTTGACGCCGCCGCTACAGGTGCGATACACGCCTGCAACGACCTCGGCTACTGCGCCGCGGTGCTCCTTGAAAAGGGCTACGAGGTCTTCCTTCGGGATTACCAGACCGAAAAAGCCTCATTTGAGGACGTAGAACGGGACGTGCGCTCCTTCAGGCCCGATATGATCGCGCTGAGCACCACCAACACCTCCGTCATAGACGATCTTGCCTTCCTTGACAGGGTGTCCGGCTTCCACAAATGCGTCAACGTCGTCAAAGGCGCGGTGTTTTACGATCTCGACCCTTCTCTGCTCGACTTCCTTGACCTGAAAAGCGTTTCATGTCTCGTCGGGACCGAGCTGGAATTCGTTATCGGAGCTCTCGCAGACTTCTACCTGCGCGGCGAGGGAAAGCTCTCCGTCGTCAACGGTATTTTTTACAGAGATGAGGAAAGCTTCGTCAAAAATCCGTTTGTGTGCGGGCTAAACGACCTCGACGACCTGCCGTTCCCTGCGCGCGGGCTGATGAAAAACGAGCTGTACGTCCGGCCGGACACGGGAGAACCCATGGCGACGATACAGACCGGTCTGGGCTGCCCTTCGGGCTGCATTTACTGCCTCACGCCGATCATTTCGGGCAGGAACGTCCGCAAGCGCGACGTCGGGAACGTTTACCGCGAGATAGAGGAATGCTATTTCCGTTACGGGATCAGGAATTTCTTTTTCAAGGCGGACACCTTCACGATAGACCCGTTCTACGCCGGCGCCGTCTGCGACCGGATAATCAACTCCCCGCTTCACGGGGAGATCGAGTTCACCGTCAACTCCCGGGCAAAGCCTCTTGAGCCGTGGCTGCTTAAAAAGCTCAGGGAAGCGGGCTGCTTCACGATCGCCGTAGGCTTTGAGAGCGGCAGCGACGAGACGCTTCGCAGAATCAAAAAAGGAACGACCGTCGAAGACAATCTCCGCGCCGCGCGTCTGATCCGTGAAGCGGGCATACCGCTTTTCGGATTTTTCATGATAGGCTTCCCGTGGGAAACGGAAGAGATGATCGCCGACACAGAACGGCTGATCCGACGGATAGATCCCGACTTTATCGAGCTTCACGTCGCGATGCCTTATTACGGGACGGGCCTTTATGAAGAGTGCAGGAAGTACAGCGTCCTGTCCGGCGGCAGCTTCGGGCACGACTGCTACTTTCCGAACACCTCCGGTACGAAAGAGCTGTCGGCAGAACAGTTATCGGAGCTGAAAAAGAAGATACTTCTGAGATTTTATCTCAGACCGTCGTATATGGCAAAAAAAATGCTCTCGGCGGCAAAGACACCGAAAGTGGCGATGAGTTATATCCGTTACGGCCTGAGGCTCGTGGGCAGGAACCTCCCTGCGCGGCGGCGTTAAACGCCTCTGTCGGCGTCCGCCTTATTTCTCTCTTACATATCCTTTGACCTCCTGCAGGATATCACGGCTATGAACATCCTTTTTTTCTTTCCATCCACCGGTTATTACAACCGCGCCATATCGAATCCGCTCGGGCTGCTCGCCATCGGGTCTTATTTGAAGCAGCACGGGCACACGGTGAAGATAGCGGACAGGAACATAGAAAAAATTAATCTGAAAAAGCTGTTCGACTCGTTCTGTCCGGACGCGGTCGGTCTGTCTATAATGTCCTCAAGAGGTCTCAGGGACGCCGTACGGATCTCCGCGTTCGCGAAAAAATACGGCTGTCCCGTCGTCTGGGGCGGTCAGATGCCTTCGATGCAGCCCGAGCTCGCTCTGAGCTGCAGCTCGGTCGACTTCGTCTCATACGGCGAGGGAGAGATCACCTGGCTCGAGATAGCCGAAGCTCTCGAAAAAGGCAGTCCGCTCGAAGAGATCGCAGGGCTGTTTTACCTTGACGCTGACGGGAAGCGCGTTTTTACCGGCGAACGGCCTTTTGAGGATCTCGCCGATATCGGCGTTCTCGATTTTTCTCTGGTAAATATCGAAAAGTACACCCAGAGGTATCTCGGCTGCAAAAAGATGGTATACCTTTATTCGGCAAAGGGCTGCCCCGGCAACTGCGCCTTCTGCGCAAACACAAGGTTCCACAAGAGCACCCTGCGCAAGCGACCGACGGAGTACGTGATACGTGAAATGAAAGAGCTCTCAACGAAATACGGCGTTGACGGCGTATACTTCTCCGACGAACTTTTCTGTCTCAGGCGGAACGAAATTTATGAATTCTGCGAAGGGCTGAAGCGCGAGTCGATACACATCCAGTGGGGCGTTCAGCTGAGGATCGGGATACTCGGCGAAGAGGAGCTTCGGCTCATGTACGATTCCGGCTGCCGCTGGATAATGTTCGGGATCGAAACAGGCAACAGGGATATGCAGAAGCGCATCCACAAGCATATCGACTACGGAAAGGTACAGGAGACCTTTGAGATGACCGACAGGATCGGTCTGACGACGGTCGCGTCGGTCATCATCGGTTACCCCGGCGAGACCGTTGAACAGGTGCGCGACACCGTAGCTCTTATGACTTCCGTAAAAGCGGGCCTGATAACGGTTTACCATTTCACCCCGATGCCGGGCACGGAGCTCTATGACGAGGTGGTCTCGAGCGGGGCGTACAAGCCGCCGGCGAGCCTGCGCGAGCTGTCAAAGGTAGTCGCCACGGAAAGCCTCGGACAGAATCTGTCAAAAGTGCCGTCCCGCGACCTTCGCGTCATC
>JAILDS010000317.1 GCA_024689165.1 Clostridia bacterium | reverse complement strand
CCGGCCCGGTCACGGTCAGTGTGTCTCACGGGACGGACACGTCCCCGATATTCGTAAAAAAAGGCGGCGTCCTCGCGCTGGCGGACAATATGCCCAGCACGGGCGACGGCGACTGGAGCCACCTTACGCTCGACGTCTATCCCGGTGCCGACGGAGCGGCGACCGTCTACGAGGACGACTGCGAGACAGTCGCATATAAGGACGGGCAGTTCCGTGAAACGCGTATAGTATTTGAGGATGAGGGCGGCCTCGGCACCCTGACCGTTTTCCCGGCGGAGGGGTCTTTTACCGGGGAACGCGCTTTTACACGCAGGAACTACACCGTCCGCGTGCACTCCGACATGGTGGCTTCGGCTGCTCTCAACGGCGAAGCGCTCGAGCTTGAGAGGATCGACCGGGACGAGTCCGGCAAGCCCTTCGCCGTGACGGGAGACTCCCCGGACGGCGCGGTGTACGAGTTCTGTTTTTCCGCCGGCGTCGGTGAGAAAAGCGTCGTCTCGCTGCGTCTCGGCTGAAAAAGACCATGATACGCAAACGCATCGTTTTTTTCGGTTCCGTCCAGGGCGTCGGCTTCCGCTGGCGGGCGCGGCACGCAGCCGGGCTTTACGGCTGTACGGGCTTTTGCCGCAACGAGTTCGACGGCTCGGTAGTGATGGAGATACAGGGGACCGAGGAACAGATCGATAATGTCGTTCTTGCCGTAGACCGCGGTACGTACGTGGATATCCAGCGTATGGACGTCAGGACCATCCCGGTCGAACCCGGTGAACGGGATTTTATAACGGAATGAAAAAGGAATTTCAGACACAACGGCATACCGTTGACCTCTGCGTCGTCGGCGGCGGGCTCGCGGGCCTGTGCGCCGCGGTCGCCGCGGCGAGGGGAGGCTCTAAGGTCGCGCTGATCCACGACCGGCCCGTGCTCGGCGGCAACGCGAGCTCGGAGATCAGGATGTGGGTCTGCGGGGCAGCCGGCGAGAACAACAGAGAGACCGGGATCATCGAGGAGATCGAGCTCAGGTCGCTGTACCGCAACCCGGACAAGAACTATTCCGTCTGGGACAGCATCCTGTATGAAACGGCGCGTTTCGAGCCGAATATCACGCTGCTGCTCAACTGTTCCGTCTTCGACGCCGAAACGGACGGCAGCATGATAAAGTCCGTCACGGGCTGGCAGACCACGACGCAGAAGTTCCATACCGTCAGCGCGAAATGCTTTGCCGACTGTTCCGGCGACAGCGTCCTTGCGCCTCTGACCGGCGCCGCGTATCGCGCGGGACGGGAGGCGGCGGCTGAGTTCGGCGAAAAAACCTCGCAGAAAGAATCCGACGCTCGGACCATGGGCATGAGCTGCCTGCTGCAGATGCGAAAAACCGACAGAAAGTCAAAGTTCATTCCTCCGGAGTGGGCAAAAAAGCTCACCGAAGAGGAGCTTCGGCTGAGAAATCCGCATATGGACTCTTCCGGCGAGAATTTCTGGTATCTGGAGCTCGGCGGCAACAGAGATACCGTCGGCGACACGGAAGATATCCGCGACGAGCTGCTGAGCCTTGCGTGGGGCATGGTCGATCACGTCAAAAACAGCGGCAGCGTTCCGGATGCGGACTACTGGGAGCTCGACTGGCTGGGCTTTCTGCCGGGCAAGCGCGAGTCCCGCCGCATGGTCGGCGCGTATATAATGACCCAGAACGACGTTCTTGCCGGAGGAGACTTCCCCGATACCGTCGCTTACGGCGGATGGGCGCTGGACGACCACCATCCCGACGGCTTTTACCACGCCGGCAACCCCAACGTCTGGGGCGAAACGCCCTCGCCGTACGGTATCCCGTACCGCTGCCTGTATTCCGCGAACGTCGGCAACCTGTTTTTCGCGGGGCGCAACATCTCGGTCACTCACGCCGCGATGAGCAGCACCCGCGTGATGGCGACCTGCGCCCTGCTCGGTCAGGCGGTCGGGGAGGCCGCGAACCTCGCGAGGGGAAACGGCCTGTCGCCGGCGGGCGTTTATGAGAAAAAGATCGGTGAGCTGCAGCAGAGGCTTATCGAAAACGGGTGTTTTCTTCCCCGTTTCAGAAGAACGGTGTCGCCTGTCTGCAAAAAAGCGCGGCTGGTCTGTGAAGAGGAAGCCCCTGCGAATATCGACGATCTGAAGAACGGGGTCGAACGTAACCACCGTCTGTACGGCGAAAAGGACTTCCGCGTAAGTCTGCCGCTCGGGAAACGGGTCTCTTATGTTTTCGCCGAGCCGGTCACGCTTGAAAACGTCCACATCCGCTTCGACGCCGATCTGGGCCGCGATACGCTGCCGGGCGACGAGATCGAACGAAAACACACAATGCGCGCCAACCGGACGCCCGGGAGCCCTTCGACGCATCTTCCGGAAACGCTCGTGAAAAGCTATTCTCTGTCGGCGGAGACCGCCTCGGGCGAACGGATCGTGTTTTTCGAGACGGACTGCAACCTCAGGGGCTGCGTCAATCATGCCGCGCCGGAAGTGCCGTTGAGGAGCGTGTCGCTGACCGTTTTCGGCACCTGGGGCGGGGACGGCGATCACGCCTGCGTTTTTTCATTCGACGTGAGATGAGGGATATCATGAAGATCACATGGTACGGGACTGCGACGATCGGAATAGACGACGGGGAGACGAAGATCATCTTCGACCCTTT
>JAILDS010000316.1 GCA_024689165.1 Clostridia bacterium | reverse complement strand
TATCCCAGCGCCCTGACCGCGCAGAATACCGCTGCGACGGCGATCAGGTACAAGACGATCGCCGCGGCGCGGAGCGCGGGAAGGGAAACGGAGTTCAGGGTGAGCATTGCGTCACCTCCCGCGTGGTTCCTGCGGTCTCCGCCTCAAGCATCAGGCTGTGCCGGCAGCCTTCGGATGAGTATACGACATTATCGAAGCACCTGCGCAGGGCTTCAAGCTCATCCTCCGTCGGAGGCGGCGCGCAGCAGAGCGCGTTCAGCTCCAGCGCCGCGCAGCCGTTTCTTCCGCAGCGCAGAGACAGTCTCAGCTCCTCAAGCGTCGGCAGCGCCCTTTCGACCGCCTTCTCGAACGCTTCGTACATCAGGATCGCGTCCTGCGCCCGGATGGTAAAACCCGGTACGTACGCGTATTCGCAGCGCACGTCCGCCCTGCGCAGCGCTTTTACGGATTCCTCGAAGCAAAGGCCCAGCTCCTCGCCTGAAAAAAAGCTCTGCGAGTCGGCAAGCAGCAGCAGATTGCCGCGCCGCTTGATATAGGCGACGAGCACGCCCGCGGTCTGCATCTTCCCGCGGAAGGCGGCGTCATCCTCCGCCGGGTCGTCCAGTAAGACCGATAGAGAGTCGAGCTGGGGACTTATCGACTCAGTAACGCGGTCGTACAGCTTTGTTTTCTCGGAGGTTTTCCGACGTTCCTCCTCTATCTGCGCCGTCAGGCGGAGCATGTCGTTTTCCTCTTCCAGATAGTCGGCGGTATCGGCGAGCATCTCTTTCATACGGTTGAGCTCCGTCCTGTCCTCCGTCCAGTAGAACCAGCCTCCGCGCACAGCCCGGGCCTTCAGCAGCAGCTCGCCGTTTTCTATCAGGAGCTCGCCGCCGGCAGCGGCTCTGAGCTGTTCCGGCGAGGGGGAAACGCCCCGTGAGGAGACCTGCCGCACCGTAAAATCCCGGTCGGCGAGGCCGGCGTTGAGCGAGGATGCGGAAAAGATCGCGGGATAGTCCCTGTTCGAAACGATGACCTGCGCTGTCACGAAGCTCTCCCATAAAGCCATACTGCCGACGCATATGAAATCGTTGAAAACGAACGCCCGCTGAAGAATAAATCCGAACCTGCCGACATAGACGTAAATAAAATGGTAGAGTCCCAATACTGCCAGGACCGCCGCCGGAAACCACAGCGCCCTGAAATTCCGGCGTTTGAAGGTGGACCTTACCGCCAGCGCGATGACTCCGAGCAGATTCAGAACGATCCAGCCTGCCGCGATATAATAGAGCGGGCCGTAGGTATAGCCGGCTTCCCATTCGCCGGACCACGGGTCGAACCTGAAAGCGAGCCGGTGCAGGTCGTTGGTCATGATCCCTGAGGAGATCAGAGCGGGCGGAAGTAAGTACCAGTACCATTTTGAAGAAACTCTGTACCCGTCGGGTCTGCCGAAAAACATGGAGGCATGCAGCATGAAAGCGGGACCGAAGGTCAGGGGTATATAATAAGCGTACCATATGTACCGGGCTGCTGTGCTGCCGGGGACGACAAAGCTGTATTTGATCGGGCGAAGGACGCTCAGAAGTATGAACGCGGCTGCAAACAGCGTGATGTCCAGCCTCATCTGCTTCTGCGGAAACCTTCTGCGGACGCTGAAACACCAGTGTATATAGACGGTCTGTATTATGACCGCAGAAACAACGCCCAGGCTCATCGGAAAAGATTTATTCAAGCTGCCGATCCAGGGCGTCCGTAAATTGATATTATTGAGCAATTCGGCAACAGTCAGAGGTATAAGATACGACAGCAGCCTTTTTAAGGAGTTTTTATCGAAATCCACCGAGTTTCCTCCCTTCCGCCCCGGCGCATGATGAAACGATCCCATTGTATTCTGTGCAGCTTATCAGTATAGCATATTTTTTGCAGGCTTGTATATAATCACTTGTGACTATATTCGCAGCGCGGGCAGGCGGACGGTACAGTATTGCAAAACCGCGGGAATGGTTTATAATGCTGATAACGGTAATGAAAAACACGGGGAGTTGATACGCATGCAGATCGCCAACCTTACGGTCTCCCTCTGCGATTATGAGATTGTTCCGCAGGTCGTCAGGCTCGGCGCGAGCACGGAGTTCACCGCGCGCGGGCTGGGTATGGAAACGCGTCTGACGCCCGGGCAGAGCTATCTTATCGCTTTTATCGGGCAGGAGGAGAACAATTCCGCCCTGCTTCTCGATATCAGCGACTGGCGGCGTTACGAAACGGCGGAGATAGTCGCGGACGACTCCGGAACGCTGCGTTTTGCACGGACGCTGCGGCGCGAGCAGATATACACCTTCCGTCTGGCGGAACGGGATGGAAACGGGGAATGGCGGGCGCTGAACGATTTTCGCATATTCTGCGCCGCGGACGACCTGTACCGCCGCACGCCGATGCGAGGCAATACGCACTGCCACGTCTGCACCTCGGTCGACGGGCATGAGGACCCGTTCCTCGCTGCGGCGACGTACCGCAAGGCCGGCTTTGATTTCCTCGCCGTAACGGACCATCACCTGATCGACGGTTCCATGCTGGCAATAGAGGCCGCCGGGCGTATCCCCTGCGACATCGCGCTGTTTCCCGGCGAGGAGGTCCACATCCCCAACGCCTATATCCACGCCGTCAATATCGGCGCTGTGTTCCCGGGCGGCGTCGGGCTGGACCGCTGGTATCACGAAAACGAGCAGAGATGCGCGGAGGAGGTCGCTTCTGCCGCACGGCAGGCGGAGGGAAAGCTCCCGGACGGGGTCGAACCTATGGACTTCGCCTGGCGCAAATGGATAGCGGACAGGATACACGAGCGCGGAGGCGTCGCGATACTCGCCCACCCGTTCTGGGAATGGGACGCGCACAATACCAGGGACGACGTTTTCCGATACATGGCGCGGGAAAAAATATACGACGGCGCGGAGATACTTCACGGGCAGGAGCCCGGCTGCCGGGACGCGAACATGCAGGCCGCGTTCTGGAACGACCTGCGCGCGGAGGGCATATTCATTTCCCCGCTCGGCGCGGACGACGCCCATCGCCGCAACTACAACTGGGATTACGAAAGCTGCTTCAACCGGGCGTATTCCGTCGTTCTTGCTCTGTCGCCCACGCTCGAGGGCTTTGCAGAGGCGCTTTCAAACGGCTGTACCGCCGCGGTGGAAAGCTATGAGAACGCGCCGGAGCACGTCGTCGCCGGTTACCGTATGACGAAGTACGTCCTTTTTCTGCTGGACAACTACTTTCCGCGCCACGACGAGCTCTGCTTCGAGGAGGGCCGCCTGATGCGCGATGCGTACCTCGGAGACGATGAGTCTCTCGCGCTGCTCGGGCGGCTTTCCGGCAGGGTAAAGCGCTTTACCGACCGGTTTTTCGGCAGAAACACGGAGGAGGCGCGCTCATGCTGACGTTCATACACACCTACGCCCCGGACGTATTCCCCGCGCTGCTCAAAAGCTCATTATGGCGCGGCGGCGACGGGCTGAAGCTGATGCACAAGCCCGATTTTGCGCCGCCCTTCGATTTCAATACCGCCGCAGCCCCCGGCGGCGCGCTCGATACTCTGCTGAACGAGCTGCGCTGCCCGTTCTACATCGACCGGCTGCAGGGCGGATTAGGTTACCCGAAGAACTATCCATATGACGAAACGCTCCTTGATCGTCTGAAAATGACCCTCGGAGAAAACTTCTGGGGCTTCCAGATGCATGAGTGGGCGTCAAACCTGTGCAGCGACGAAAAGCGCATCGCCGAGCTCTTCGACCGCGAGGGTAAAGACCCACGCGACCCGGAGGAACGAAACCGCGTCTGGGACAGGGTCGTTTCGGCAGAGCTGCCGCTTTATCTGGAGGCATATCCTGCCGAAGATTGGCGTAACATGCCGCTCTCCGACGGGCCGGAGTCCTTCACAAAAGCCGCAGAGGCGCTGTACGCGCGGCGGGCTAAGGAAACCGGCGGGCTCCTGTTCCCCGCCGACAGCTACCTGATGGCGCCGCGCACCGAGCTCGCCTTCGGCGCGAAGCGCCTTATGCCCGAGGTCGGCTGGCAGATCCCGAACATGCGCGCGCAGCTCGCGCTCACCCGCGGCGCGGCGCGATCGGCGGGCGTACCGTGGGGCATCTACTACGAGTGCTGGCAGGATACGAAAGACTTCGGCTTTACTATCCCCTTCTCTCTGGGCGAAGTCCAGGACGAATGGAACGAAGACCTGTTCCGCCGCGCGAACGGGGCGGAGCTGCCGCTGAGTCGGCGCGAGCTCGGCGGGAGCTCGCTTTCGCTGCTGCGGCGGGCGTGGCGTCTGGCTTATTTTTCCGGCGCGGAATACATTGCCGAGGAGTACGGCGTCTGCAATACCTTCCGCAGCCTGATCACGGCGGAGCTCAGCCCGTACGGTGAGGAGAAGCGGGATTTCCTTCGCTTCGCGGAGAAATTCCCGGACCCGGGCGTGCCGTTCGTCCCGGTTGCCGTGGTGCTGCCGGCGGACGTGCCGATGTTCGACGTCACCTTCGGAGACTGTTACCCGGGGTACATGTTCTCATATCTCCCGGAGTCCGCCGCAGCAAACGCGGAACGCGCTTTCAGGGAAACGATGGCCGCCGTCTTCGGTACGGCCGGAAAAAACGGCAACATGGGCCACGTCATCAAAAACGGCGGCCTGCCCGGGGCGGTCGATATCGTTTACGAGGACTCGCCCGCCCTTTCCCGTTACGACATGCTCATCGACCCGACCGGCGACCCGACGTTCGCCCAAAGGCATCCCAACGCCGTCACCGTAGAGGAGGCGGACCGTCGGCTGGACGGGCTGCTGCCCTGCCGTTTCGGCGGCGGGCTGTTCGCCGCGTACAACAGGACTACGGACGGCTGGCTGGTACTTGTGATGAACAACGACGGCGTGTTCCACGACGGCTTCATGCCGGACGTGAAGCTGCCCGAGGCTGCAGTCACCGCTTTTATCGAGCAGGCGGCTCCCGGCGCGCAAGTGACCATGGCAGCCGGGGACGGGATTCTTTCCGAAAGCGGCGGGAAATACGCCGTGACCCTCGGCGCGGGAGAATGGCTCCTGCTGAGTATCCGCTGAAAGGAGCGGCATATGAAGACCTGTTACGACGTGAAGAACAAACGCTGGCTGAATCGGACCGCCCTGCGGCTGCCGGGGCACGACCTGTTTTTCGGCGCTCCGGAAAACAGACCGACCTCCGGGATCCCCATCGGGGACGGCGACACCGGCTCGCTGCTGTGGCTCGAAAAGGACGGCATACACGTACATATCAACAAATGCGACCTGTGGCAGGACGCGCCGGCGGGCGTCACGTGGAACGACGAGTGCTACTGCTCCGGCCATGAAGAGGAGCTCACCTGCGTCAAACACGGCGGGGAGATAGTCCTGCGGCTGAACAGCCCGGCTTTCGAAAACCTTTATCAGAGCTCCTTCGCCGCGAGGCTGTCCCTTGCGGATGCCTCCGCTACGCTCGACAGCGTCACCCCGTTCGGGTCCGTAAGCGCCCGCGCCTTCGCCGAAAACGGCGCAACGGTCCTTTCATGCGTCCTTGAGTCCGCAGAGGGCGAAGCGCCTCAGATACGTTTGTCGCGCTGGGGCAGCCGCACCCTGTGGCGGTGGTACGCCATGCAGAAGCCCGCGCCTGAGACCTCTCTTGGCGGGACCCGGGCTTATGCCGACGGCGCGGACCTTTTCATAACCCAGGAGCTGGAGCCCACTAAGTTCTGCATCGCCCTGCGTTTCATTTCCGATGAAAAGCCGCTGTTTTCCGGGACGCTGAACAGCCATACCGCAGCGCTTTCTCTGAAAAACGCGCCGAGGCACGATCTTACGCTCATATGGACCGTAAAGACCGGCGGTACCTGCGCCGAAGCCGAAGAAGCCTGCCGGTACGCGCTGGACGAAGCGCAGACGAAGGGAGTATCGGCGCTGTTCGAAGAGCACCGCGCCGCCTGGGCAGAGTTCTGGGAACGCTCCTTCATCACCCTGCCGGACGACTATCTTGAAAACATCTGGTATCTTTACCTCTACTATATGAACAGCGAGAGCCGCGGCGCGTACCCGCCGCATTTCACGAGCGGGCTGTGGGGGTTTTACCACGACTATATCCCCTGGAACTACTATTTCCACTACAACGAACAGCACATGTACCTGCCGCTGGACGCCGCCGGGCACGGCGAGCTGGCGGAGAACTATTTCGCCCTGCGCAGGAACGGCATGGAGAAAAACCGCGCCTACGCGGAGCTCGTCAAGGGCAAAAGGGGGATCTTCCTCCACGACGTGACGGACAGGTACGGCCGCGGCGCGGAGTACCACTATATGAACTGCAGCCCCGGCGCGCAGGTCGCCATGCACCTCTGGCGCCACTGGCGCTTCACCGGCGACTCCGAGTTCCTGCGCAGCACCGCGCTGCCGTTCATGTTCGGCGTCGCGCGGTTTTATCTCGATATGCTCGAAGAGGGCCCGGACGGGCTTTACCACCTGCACGGCACCTCCGCCTACGAATCAAACGAGACGCTTGACGACGCCTGCACCGACCTGACGATGATAAGGACCCTGTTCCCGGTCCTGCTGCCCTATGCGGAGGAGCCGCTGCGCTCCGAGCTCGCCGACGCGCTGGAGCGCCTGCCGGAGCCGATCCTGCTGCCCATGCGCGTCCCGGAGGACTGGGACGGCGAGCGAATCTCGTTCGGGGTCGGCAAGGGGCGGAAGGCCCAAGGCGACCGTGTTTTCGCCGTCGGAATGAAGGACGGCGCGCCGGTGCGCCACGGCTTCGGCGACCCCGCCGTCGAGCCGGAGATCGAGGCATTCCCGGACGTGGAGCTCAGTCCCCTGTACCCCTCAGGTCTCATCGGACTCAGGGACCGCGGCACGCCCCTCTGGGACGCGCTGGAAAACCAGCTCCTGCTGCACCGCACCGGCGAGCAGACCGGCCACTGGAACATGCTGCCCATATTCCTCGCGAGGATGGGCATGGGTGCGGAGATGACTGAAGCCGTCCGCGCCATGCTCTCCAACTTCCAGGGCTTCCCGAACGGGATGAACGCGGAGGACGGGGAGGTCGGCACTCTCAGAAGGGACGCCCCGGCGTTCTATAATTACGAAAACGTTGAGACGAAGGAAAAATGCGCCGTGCGTTCCGACGATTTCGTCCATTTCGACTTTGAGACGGAACCAATCGTCGCCATGGCGCTGCAGGAAAGCCTGCTGCAGAGCCACGAGGGGCTTCTGCGCCTGTTCCCGGCTTCTGACGGGCTGCCCGTCGCCTTCCGCCTGTTCGCGGAGGGCGGCTTCTCCGTCGGCGCGGAATGGACCGCGGAGGGCTTCGCCGCGACGATAGAGAGCCTGCGCGGGGAACCGTGCTTCATAGTCCTGCC
>JAILDS010000314.1 GCA_024689165.1 Clostridia bacterium | reverse complement strand
CGTGAAATGCGTGTCCGTACAGCCTATCTCCGCGCTCAGGGCGTTCATTTTCTCAACAAAGCTTTCGATAGTGCCACCGACGTATTCCGCCAAAACGTTGGCGGCGTCGTTAGCTGATCCCACGAGCAGCAGGTACAGCAGCTGCTTGACGGTCAGCTCCTCGTCCGCGTACAGCCCGGCTACCGAGGAATTCGTGCCGTCGAGCGAATGTATCGCCTCGTAAGAGCAGGTCACGGTGTCCTCAAGGTCTTCAACGTTTTTGAGGACCACCGCGGCCGTCATAAGCTTTGTCAGAGAGGCTATGCTGCGCTGCTCCGTCTCGTTCTTCGCGTATATGACCTCCCCGTTGTCGGAGCATATCATATATAGCGCCTTGCAGTTGAGCTCCTCCTGGATAGAATTGGTATAATCCGCAAAAGCCGTCGGCATGAAGCAGACGGCTGTTATCAGAGCGGCAAGGAGGATTGACGCAAGCTTTTTCATAAACAAATCACCTTGTCCGTGAGAAGCGGCTTCAGTTCTGCGCGAAAATGGCCATGTCGCCGTTCATTTCATCCTCATCGCTTTCGCGGTACTCTATCACGGGCTCGCCGGAATCCGGGTCGTCAACGCAGTCCTTTGTGATCGTGACGGACGCTATCGAGCTGTCGGACGGGCAGGAGTACATGAGCCCCAGCAGGGTCTTTTCCATAATGGAACGAAGCCCTCTCGCGCCGGTCTTGCGTTCTATCGCCTTGTCTGCGATCGCGTCGAGCGCCTCCGGTGCAAAGTCAAGCTCGATATTGTCGATCTTGAACAGAGCCTTGTACTGTTTGACGAGCGAGTTGCGAGGCTCCCTGAGGATTCGGACGAGCGCCTCTCTGTCAAGGTCGTGCAGCGCGCTGATGACGGGTATCCTGCCGACAAGCTCCGGGATAAGCCCGAAGCGCACAAGGTCCTCCGGTATGGCGCCGGAAAAAACGTCGGCCTTGTTGAGCTCGCTGCGGCTGCGTACGTCCGCGCCGAAGCCCAAAGAAGACTCGTTCGTCCGCTTGGCTATGATCTTTTCAAGCCCGTCGAAGGCTCCGCCGCAGATGAACAGGATGTTTTTTGTGTCGATCTGGATGAATTCCTGCTGCGGGTGCTTCCTGCCGCCCTGAGGGGGGACGGACGCCACGGTGCCCTCGAGGATCTTCAGCATCGCCTGCTGTACGCCCTCGCCGCTCACGTCGCGGGTCAGCGAGGCGTTTTCGCTCTTTCGCGCGATCTTGTCGATCTCGTCGATGTAGATGATGCCCTGTTCCGCGCGTTCAACGTCGTAATCAGCGGCCTGGATGAGCCTCAGAAGGATGTTCTCAACGTCCTCGCCGACGTAGCCCGCCTCCGTCAGCGTGGTGGCGTCGGTGATGGCGAACGGCACGTCGAGCAGCTTGGCGAGCGTCTGGGCGAGCATGGTCTTGCCCGTACCGGTGGGGCCCAGAAGCAGGATGTTGCTCTTTTGCAGCTCGACGTCGCTTCTGGTCTTTTTATAGATCCGTTTGTAGTGGTTGTAAACGGATACGCACAGCGCGACCTTTGCCTCATCCTGCCCGATGACGTACTCGTCGAGCTTCGCTTTGAGCTCCGCGGGGGAGGGAAGCGGACGGCCGGACCCGACTGTGCGGGGGCGTTCGCGGTCCCGCATGCGAGGCATGGGCACGCCCCTTGCCTTCGCGATCTGCTCAGCCAGACGGTCGATGCAGTCGTCGCAGATAAAAACGTCGGGACGCGCGGGCGATCTCAACGTCATTTCGACCTCGCTGCTCGGCTTGTTGCAGAACGAGCAGTGCGGCACACGATCGTATTCAAACGGCTTCATTCTTATCTGTGTTCAAGGACCTTGTCGATGAGTCCGTATTCAAGAGCTTCATCGGCGGACATGAAGTTGTCGCGGTCTGTATCGGCGGCTATCTGCTCAATGGGCTTGCCGGTGTTGGCGGCGAGTATTTCATTGAGCGTCTGTTTCGTTCTCTCGATGTGCTTGGCGGCTATCTGTATCTCCGTAGCCTGTCCCTGCGCGCCTCCGGAGGGCTGGTGGATCATGATCTCGCTGTGCTTGAGAGCAAGTCTTTTGCCCTTGGCGCCCGAGGAGAGCAGAAACGCGCCCATAGACGCGGCCATGCCCATGCAGATCGTGGACACGTCGCACTTGATGTAGTTCATCGTGTCATAGATCGCAAGACCCGCGGAAACCGAGCCGCCGGGGGAGTTGATGTAGAGGCTGATATCCTTGTCCGGGTCCTGCCCCTCGAGGAAGAGGAGCTGTGCGACCACAAGGCTCGCGGTCACGTCGTTGACCTCGTCGGAAAGGATGATGATCCTGTCGTTTAGAAGTCTCGAAAAAATGTCGTAGCTGCGCTCCCCGCGTCCGGTCTGCTCGATGACGTACGGGACGAGAGCGTTAGACAGAATGTTATCCATAAATAATACTCCTTAGAATCGTAAAAACGTCGTTATTCGGCGGACTCGGCGTCCTGCTCCGCGACCTGCTCGGCGGCTTCCTGCGCGGCCTCGGCAATCTCTTCGGACTTCCCGTCGGCGTCGGTTTCGGCTTCTTCTGCAGGCTCGTCCTCCGGCTCGTCGGTGATCACGGCGTTTTCTTTGACCAGCTCATAGGCAAAGTCAAGCTTGAGTTCGTCGACGATCGTGTTTTCGCTCACGCTCTCTTTGACCTTGTCGACGTCCATTTTGTAGTCCTCTGCGAGCTTGGCGTAACGCTCCGCGATCGCTTCCTCGGACGCCTCGAAGCCCTCCTTGTCGGCTATAGCCTCAAGTGCAAGGTCGGCTTTGAGATCCTTCTCGGCCTGCGGGCGCACCTGAGCCTCGAAATCGTTTATGTCCCCGCCGGTGTACTGGAGGTAGGAGTCAAGGGAAAGCCCCTGCATGTTCAGCCTGTATTCGAAGTTCTCGACGGTCCTTGCGACGGCGTCGTCGATCATGACCTCCGGGATCTCGCCGGAAGCGAGTCCTGCGACCTTGTCGTAGATATTGCCGCGAAGCGCGCTGTCGGCGCGGTCCTGCGCCTCTTTGGTAAGCTCTTCCCTGATCTCGGATTTCAGCTCGTCGAGAGTGTCGTGCTCGCTGACGTCCTTGACGAACTCGTCGTCAAGCTCGGGCAGGATCTTTTTGCGTATCGCGTTGAGAAGCACCTTGAAGGTCGCGTCCTTGCCGGCAAGCTCGGGAGCATACTGCTCCGGGAAGGTGACGTTGACGTCGAACTCGTCGCCGGGGTTGTGACCGACGATCTGCTCTTCAAAGCCGGGGATGAACTGGCCGCTGCCGAGCGTGAGATCGTAATCCTCGCCGGTGCCGCCCTCGAACGCCTCGCCGTCGACAAAACCGGTGAAGTCTATGACCGCGATGTCGCCGTTCTCGGCGGGCCTGCCCTCTATGTCCTCAACGCGGGCGTTCTGCTCAAGCATACCCTCGATGCGTTTGTCCACCTGCTCGTCGGTGATCTCGACGGCGGGACGGTATACGGTGATGCCCTTGTAGCCGTCGACCTCGAGCGTCGGACGGACGGTGACGTTGAAGGAGAACGAAACGCCCTCTTTGACGGAGATGGTCGTTACGTCGAAATCCTTGGGCGAATCGACCGGACGAAGCCCTGCTTCCTTGATGAGCTCGGGATAATTCTCCGACAGGATCGCGTCGAAAGCGTCCTCGAAGAAAACGCCCTCGCCGTAGATCTTCTCTATCATGCGCTGAGGAGCCTTGCCGGGACGGAAACCCGGTACCCTGTATTTTTTGCGGGTCTTCATGTAGGCCTTGGCGACGGCGGCGGCGAATTCCGAAGCCGAGAACTCGGCTGTTACCTTGCGTAAGTTGGTCTCGGCGACCTCACAGGAAATCAGTTTCATATCTTACAACCTTCCTCCCCGACCTTACGGGGCATAACATATACAACGGCGCGAAAACACGCATGATGTATTATAACAAATCTTTTAGTAAAATCAAGGGAAAAACTCAAATCGTATCAAAGACAAATAAAGAAAAAAACGGCGCGCAGTACTTGTTTGCGCGCCGCAGCCGTCCGGGGATCGTGCCGTTTTGTCACGGTCATTCGGTAAACCCGCGGCCGTCTTGTCGGAGCCGCGGGCATGTGCCTGTTCCGTCAGTCAGACGGCCGACGCCCGCCACGCTCTCATGCCTCTGCCGGAAAGCTCCGAGAAGCACGCGTCCGCGTCGGCGGCGTCCTCGAAAAGCCCGTATACCGAAGCTCCCGAGCCGCTCATCATCGAAAGCCTGGCATTATGGGCGCGCATGACGGACTTGATCTCCGCCCTGCCGGGCACGTCCACGACCTGTTCGAACACGTTGGCGGCGATCCTGCAAAGCAGCTCCGTATCGGCCGTCGCCGAAGCCCAGGCGCAAAGCTCCCTGTCGGGATGCCGGAGCCACTCCGCTTCGTCTATCAGCCTGTACGCTCCGGCTGTCGAGACGGGCGTTTCCGGCATGACGATAACGAATTCTCCGAACGCCGGCCGGGGCAGGGGAGTAAGCAGCTCGCCCATGTTCTGGCACAACGCCGTACCGCCGACGACGCAGAAGGGTACGTCAGCGCCGACCGCGAGCGCGATTCCCGCGAGCAGCTCCTTTTTGACAGGTACGAGCCTGCTGAGCGCTCTGAGCGCCGCCGCCGCGTCCGCGCTGCCTCCGCCGAGCCCGGCTCCGTGAGGGATGTTCTTTGTTATGCTTACGCGCACACCCTCTTCAAAGCCTGTTTTTTCGCAGAACAGGCGTATGGCCTTGTGAACGGTGTTCCTTTCGTCTGTCGGGACGCCCGGTGTGCCGCATTCGAGACGGATCCCGGCTTCCGGAAGAGTCTCTATTATCAGCTCGTCGTACAGCGACACGGTCTGCATGACCGTGAAGATGCTGTGGTACCCGTTCGGAAGCGTCTTGCCGAGATCCAGAAAAAGGTTGACCTTTGCCGGAGCTTTTTCTTCAAAAACTGCCATATAAACCTCAAACAGACCGCAAAGCTGCGCTGTGCGGTCCGAAAAACTGACGTAAAACGGTCAAAGGGCGGCTATCACTCCGCCTCAGCGTAAACGCTGACCTGCTTGCGGGTCTTGTCGTAACGCTCGAATCTGACTCTTCCGGTCACCTTGGCAAAGAGCGTGTCGTCGCTGCCGATGCCGACGTTGTTGCCGGGATGGAAATGGGTGCCCCTCTGGCGGACGATGATGGTGCCCGCGTTGACGAGCTGACCGTCCTGGCGCTTTACGCCGAGACGCTTGGATTCAGAATCACGACCGTTCTTGGTCGAGCCCATTCCCTTCTTGTGAGCGAAGAGCTGAAGATTGATATTCAACATGGTATACACCTCCGAAAAGCTGCGCGTCGCCGCGCCCCGGACTAATCCGCTTCGACGGAAATCCTGTCCGGATATTGGGCGCTGAGCTGCTCCAGATGCAGCTTCAGCCCGTCTGTGAGAAGCCTCGCCTGTTCAACCGAGCTTGTGGCGGCCAGCCGCATATAGCCGTTTTCCGCCTTGACGGAGCCCTCCGCCTGAAGCACCTCTGTAACGGTGTTCGCCGTGAGGTACGCCGCGCTCGAGACCGCCGCGCAGAGGATGTCCTCCCCCTCGCCGTCGGGGTCCGAGTGCCCCGTAAGCTCAAAACCCGTTTCTGAGTCAGAATTGAAAAAGCGGGCGTGGATCATTACGCGTTTACGGAAACGATCTCAACCTTCGTGTAAGGCTGACGGTGACCCATCTTGCGTTTCTCGTTCTTCTTGGGCTTATAGGTCATAACGGTGACCTTCTTAGCCTTGCCGGTCTTTACGAGCTTAGCAGTGACGGTCGCGCCCTCTACGTAAGGAGAACCCGCTTTGAAGCCCGCGTCCCCGCCGATGGCGACGACCTTGTCGAAAGTGATCTCGCTGTCGGCCTCGCCGTCGAGCTTTTCGACGAAAACCACGTCGCCGGCTTCGACCTTGTACTGCTTGCCGCCTGTTTCGATGACTGCGTACATTGTGTTACCTTCCTTTTTCGGAAACTCGCTGCTTAAGGCCGCCCTTACGGACAGTTGCCTGCCTTTCGCAAGCGGTTTTGTTAAAATATCATTTTTCGGGATCTATGTCAAGCTTTCGGGCGAATTTTCTTTGAAAAAAACGCAGATATCGCTCAGCCCGCAGCTTTCGCACCGGGGGTTCCTCGCTCTGCACACGTCCCTGCCGAAATCAACGACTCTGTGGCAGAACGCCGCGCTCGTCTCCGGCGTGAGCAGTCCGCGAAGCTGCGACTCGACCTTCACGGGGTCCGTGGAATCCGCTAAGCCCAGCCGGTTGGAGATGCGTATCATATGCGTGTCGCACACTATCGCAGGCTTTCCGTATACGTCTCCCAGAATCAGGTTCGCGCTTTTTCGCCCCACCCCCGGGAGGGACAGCAGCTCTTCCATCGTGTCGGGCACCTTCCCGCCGTACTCGCCGGCTATCCTGCCGCTCATGGCGATCAGGTCGCGCGCTTTCGACCTGAAAAAACCGCACGGATGGATCAGGCTTTCGAGCTCGCCGACTTCCGCTCTGCTCATTGCTTCCGCGTCCGGATACCGCTCGAAAAGAGCGGGCGTCACCATGTTTACGCGTTTGTCCGTGCACTGTGCCGAAAGCCTCACGGCGACGAGCAGCCGCCACGGGTCGGAATATTCAAGCGAGCAATCGGCGTCCGGATACAGTGACCCGAGATACCGTTCTGCGGCCATAGCCCTGCCGCGTTTGTCCATAGAAAACCGCCCCCTTATAATTGTTTATATACTATTTTTCCTATTAAGTCAAATTTGACTTTTTTGTCCGCGTTGTGCTATACTTTCCGACCGGGGGTGCAGCCAGATGAAAAAAAGATCTTTCTCCGCAGCCGTAAGGAAGTACCTGAAGCCGGCGCTCGCAGTGGCGTCCGCAGTGTTCTTTGCGGCGTCAGTCCTTTGCGCGCTGTACTTCGCGCTGTTCCCGAGCAGGGGATATCTGCACTCCGACTGTACGGACTCCATCCTGTGGGCGGACGCCGCGGTCAGAGACGGCTCGATGCTCAGTTCAAACTATAATTACTCCGCCATCCTTCCGTTCGGCGGTCAGCAGATATTCGCTCTGTTCGTGCGCCTCTTCGGCGTCACGATGAAGGCTCAGGTGCTGTCCATGGCGGTGTTCACGGTCCTTTTCGCCGCCGCCGCGGTGTTTTTCCTGACGTCCTGCGATATCTCCGTTCCCCGTTCGCTGTTTGCCGCGGGGACGCTTATGCTCGTTCTGTCGAGCTCTGTCAAGCTCAGAGAGATC
>JAILDS010000313.1 GCA_024689165.1 Clostridia bacterium | reverse complement strand
GCGCTCGGTATCTCCCGGCCGTTCTTTACAGGCAAGGGCAGCAGGGTCTTCGGCAGAGTAGGCATAATCGGGCACTCCCACATGGACACGGCGTGGCTCTGGCCGGTCGCCGAGACGGTCCGCAAGTGCGCAAGGACCTATTCGAACGCGATGGCTCTTATGGAACAGTATCCGACCTATAATTTCATCCAGTCCTCCGCTTTGCATTCGGAGTGGATGAAGGACTACTACCCGGATATTTTTGCGGAAATGAAAAAGCGCGTCGCGGAAGGCAGATATGAGCCTAACGGCGGCGTTTACGTCGAGTGCGACTGCAACATAACCTCCGGCGAACTCATGGCGCGGCAGTTCCTGAAGGGCCAGCAGTTCACGCGGGAAAATTTCGATTATACAGCCGACTCGTTCTGGCTGCCGGACACCTTCGGCTACAACGCGAACATACCGCAGATCATGCGGCAAAGTGAGGTTAAGTATTTTTACACGACGAAGATCGGCTGGAACGAGCTCAACCGCTTCCCGTTCATCAGCTTTGTCTGGAAGGGTATCGACGGAAGCGAAGTGCTGACCCACTTCAACCGCACGCACTGCTGGCCTGACGTTGACGACTGCGGCGTTTCCATACGTGAGCTTCCGCTGAAGGAGACCTCCGACCTGCGCCTTGTTGCCTACGGTTACGGCGACGGCGGCGGCGGACCGACCCCCGGCATGATCGAAACGTCCCTGCGCTCATCGAACATGGACGGTATGCCGGAGATCGTTCCTATGACCGTCAGCGGTTTCATGAAGGAGCTTGAACAGCAGCAGGACGACCTGCCCGTTTACAACGACGAGCTTTATCTCGAGCTGCACCGGGGCACGCTGACCCAGATGCACGACATCAAGCGTATGAACCGCAAGGCGGAATACGCCCTGCGCGACATGGAATACTTCAACGTCGTATCCGGCGAAAAACGCAACCCGAACAGCGACAAATGGCTCAAGACTCTGCTCAAGAACCAGTTCCACGACATACTTCCCGGCACGTCGATCAAGCCAGTCTATGACCTGTATAAAAAAGAAATGTCCGGTGTGCTTTCGGGCTACGCCGAAGCTTCTGCGCAGTATGCCGGCAAGCTTGTAGACAGCTCTTGTTCGGGCTGCCGCGGCGATGCCGTCACACTTTTCAACACGCTTTCCTTTGCGCGCTCGGACTCTGCGGTCCTTTCGGCTAAGGGCTACGCAAAGGACTATCCTTCTCAGCGCTACACGGACGTGTGCGGCAGGGAAGTCCTTGCCGTCGGCGGAGTCGGTATCGAGGGCTTCGGCTCAGCCGTAGTCGAGCTTGCAGACGCGCCGGTCGACGCCGCTTCTCCGTTTTCTTACGACGGCAAGACGCTTGTAACTCCGTTTGCCCGGATAAGCTTCGATGAGAACGGATATATCTCGTCGCTCGTTGACCTTGCCTCGGGCAGAGAGCTCAGAAAACCCGGCGGAGAGCCGCTGAATGTCCTGCTTTTCGGCGAGGACGTGCCGCGTTCATACGATAACTGGGACGTAGATATCGACGTTGTGGAGGGTCTCAGGCCCGTTTCCGGCTTCAGGGGCAGAGATCTCGTCACGGACGGTGGGGTCGAGATCCGGCTGCGTTCCGTGTTCGTTATCGACGGCACGACCGTCACTCAGGACATGGTTTGTTACGCTGACAGCGCAAGGATCGATTTCCACACGCTTGTCGACTGGAACAGCCCTCACAGGCTTCTCAAAGCAGGCTTTGACCTTGACATAGCCGCCGACAGAGCGCGCAGCGAGATACAGTTCGGTTCGATAGAGCGCCCGACAACGGCGAACAACAGTCTTGAAAAGGCAAAGTTCGAGGTGTGCAACAGGAACTTTACCGACGTAAGCGAGCCGCGTTTCGGCGCAGCGATCCTCAACGACTGCAAGTACGGCATTTCGGTCGGCGGATGCAATCTTCGCCTGTCTCTTCACAGGGGAGGCACTCACCCGGACGGCACGGGCGACGCCGGCAGGCACGAAATGACGTACTCTCTGCTTCCGCACAGCGGAGCGTTTTCTGCGGAAACGGTCGTCCGGCCCGCTTATGAGCTGAATACCCCCGTTTTCGAGGCTGCCGGATCTGCTGAAATCAGCCCCATCGCCGCTCTCGACTGCCCGAACGTCATCGTTGAGTCCGTGAAGCCCGCGGAGGACGATTCCGACGCCTACGTGCTCAGGATGTATGAGTGCGAGGGTTCAAGAACAAAGGCCCGCGTATCCTTCGGATCAAGCCCCTCAAAAGTTGTCTCCGTCAACCTGCTTGAGGATGAAAAGGCGGTTGTCGACATTTCGGAAGGTGCCGCGGAGCTGGATTTCGGCCCCTTTGAGATCAGGTCCGTAAAAGTATACAGATAATTGACGCTCAACATACGACAGCGGCGGGAGATCCCGCCGCTGCTTTTTGTAAAAAAATCGTTTTGTTCTGAACGCGGGCCGGCATTGCGGTTATTCATGCGCGGTCGGCGGCTTTGTATTTGCGGAGAAGCCCGCTTCGGCGCAGATCGTCCATTGTTTCGGGCTGTACCTGCGCATAAGCGGTTTGACGGGCCTGAAAAAGGGAGACGACACGATAAGCGCGAAAAGCCCGAGTTTTACACGTTTATTCAGCCTGTATGCGGACGAGCCTGCGATGCGTTTTTCAAGTCTGAAGCCTACGGTCGTACTGCGGAGCGGGAGCTTGCCTGCTAAGCACGGCAGGAAAAAAGGTTCGTTCGTTTTTTTCAACAGCTCTCTTACGGCGCGTTTGCTCAGGAGCCTGCAGTTGGAATGCTGAGG
>JAILDS010000307.1 GCA_024689165.1 Clostridia bacterium | reverse complement strand
ACGACCGTCCGCGAGCTCTCAGACGGTGCGAAAGCCTATCTTGAAACGCTGAGCCGTTACTGGGTGGCTCGATACGGCGCCTATCCCGTGATGTGGACTCTCGGTCAGGAGGTCGACAGGGACTTTTACTCTTCAAATGATCCCGGACGTCCGTGGAACGCGCTCAACAACCCGTATAAGCTTGTTGCCGGATATATCGAAAAATACGACGTCTATTCCCACCCGCTGACGGCGCATCAGGAAAACGCCGCCCTGACGGTGACTTACGGCAGCGGCGAAGGCAGATCGGAAGGCCTGAAGCAGTACTGCGGTACCGCGCCGTCCGCCTTCCGGGACGTTTCTGCGCATACGTTCTACGCCGCGCAGTGGAGCCCGTCGAAAACGGGTCCTTACGACACGGGTACGGCAAAAGACTTCTGGTACAATTCTCAGGGCAAGCCCTCGATCAATTATGAGGGACAATACTGTTATCTGTGGACTAAGAACTTCGGCGCGCGCATGCAGGGCTGGCTCGCCTACCTCAACGGCATGTTCGGCTACGGCTGGGGCGGCCAGGACACGTGGAGCTATCTGAACACTTACAGCGAAAACGAGGACAGCGACGACGGCGTCGACGTCATAACCGCACAGGAAAAACGCGATGCGACATGGCGCGATTCGCTTGAATATCCGAGCTCATATCAGGTCGGGTATATGCGGTCTTTCCTTGAAGAGAACAGGTGGTGGGAACTTATCCCGCGTTTTGACAACAAGGCGTATTTCCTGCCGGGGAAAGACGTTTTCAGCGTTTGTTCCTCAAATGAAGACAATTCCCGGATGGTGCTCTACTTATATTCCTTCAGCGACGCTTCGGTCGCCGAAAAGCCGAACGCTACGGAGCTCTCAGCCCTGTCGACCGGCACGGCAGGCATGCTCAGGCCCTTCGCGGAGTACCGGTACAGGTGGTTCGACCCCGTTGCGGGCGAGTACGGCGAAGAAGGGACGTTCAAAGCGACGGCGTTCGGTACGCACGCCCTCGGCCCGAAGCCCTCAGGCGCGGACTGGGCGATCTGTATTTATTCGTGACCTGACTCCTTCCGTCCCCGGGAGGACAGCTCAAAAAAATGCCGCTGCGGCCCCGCCGCCTCTGATACGGGACCGCCCGGGAGTTTTTCACAATGCCCGAAGAATCATCTCTGAAAGAAAGAGTCCTAATGCTCGACTCGGCCGCGATGGTTTCGGAGGTTTCCGTCCTGCTGTTTCCCGAAAAACGCTGTCTTGAAGAGTTTTATGACTACTTTGAGATCAGGAACAGGAAAGCCAAGCTCGTTCCTTCCCCGGAGTCGTTTCATGACGCGCTGAAGGAACTCAGCGGCGACGACGTCTGGCGCAATATCGCAGAAAAGACGGAAAGCCTGTTCGGCCTTCCGAAGAGCGTCGCGCTGTTCGATGATCCCGATCCGATCCGTGACGAGCTGGAGGGAGTCGACGGACTCGCGCCGTTCTTCTTCGTTTTCGATATCATGTTCTGCGAATACGAAGGCTTTACTCTCTGCTTCATCAGCGGAACGAACAACTGAACGCGCGCGGCACCGTTCCCCGCGCACTGCAAAAACATCCGGCCCCCGCTTGCCGAACAAGCGGGGGCCGGATGTCTTTTCTCGTTTTTATCCGACGGTCAGGCCTGCGGTCAGGGGTCCGGAGTCCACGCCGTAGGCGGTCTCGGCGACGACGCGGATCTCATACGTTCCCTTTTGAAGTCCCTCCAGCCGCAGCGTAACGGTCGGCTCTTCACCGGCGACGTAGTATTTCGGGATAGTATACGCGCTTGCCGCCGGGTTGCCTTCCGCGTCGTACGCGAAGGCGCGGTACAGCACGACGGGCATGCCGTCCGCGGAGCGCGCCGCGGGGACGGTGCATTCGCAGCGGCCCGCGACTCTTTTGATCGTTACGGCGGCGTCCGGGGCGAAAACGGGCGGTTCGGAAGCGGCGGCGCGCCGTTCTGGGGTGTAAGCGCGGTCGGCGGGGTCGGCGGGGTCGTCAAGGACGTATTCGCAAAGGACCTCCTGCGCGAGTATATCCAGCCCGCGCAGGCGGATGCGGTCATTCGCGTCGACCTCGACTATCCAGCAGGTCGAGACCTGTTTGTAGCCGTCCGGGTGTATGGTGCGGTCGTCGTCCACCGTAAGCTCCGTGTAATAGACCGCTCCGGTGCCCACAGCGGTAAACGCTCCCTGCCAGAGCGAACGCGGGTCGTTGAGCGGATAGTGCGAATGGCCGCTGAAATCCACGACCTGCGGGAAGTCGTCCAGCACGTCGGTAAAATACGTCTGACCCCAGCCCTCGAAATCGCTGCTGCCGTAAACGGTGTTGCTCACGTGCTCATGGTGCATGACGAATACGGGCTTCACGGGGTCTTCGGCGGTCGCCTCCTCCAGCTGCGCGCGCAGCCACGCGACCTGCGCCTCGTCATAATGCACGTCGTCGTTCTCCGAGGCGGACAGCCCGATGAAATGGAAGCCGTTGATCACGGTGTGGAAATCCGCGCTGTTGCCCGTCAGCGCCGTATAATAATCGTGGACCTCGCGGCGGCTCATCGTGTAGCCGTCGTGATTTTTAGCGGTCACGCCCAGAAAACGCGTCCCGTCCCGCAGGCCGGACCGAAGCGCGGCGGCGAAGGCGTTGAACTGGTCTTTCCTGCCGTTGTCGGTCAGGTCGCCGGCTATAAGGACCGCGTCGAGCGCGCCGTAAGACGCATCCGCGTCCGCAACGGCGTAGCCAAGCCGGAGCATTTTCTGGATGCGGCGCGACTCGGTATCAAGGAAGCTCTGGACGTGTGTGTCGCTCGCGGCTATGAAACGGATCACCGGGACGAAATCCCCCGTGTCCGCGGGAGCCTTCACGCGGACGGTCATGCCGAACAGCGAGCAGATCGCCGTGAGCAGCGAAAGCAGCAGAGCAAGTAATTTTGACATATGGACCTCTCTTTCCCGGCGTCATACGCGGCCCGGAGCGGCCGTAAGCGGCGCTTGCCGGGATATCGGGTATCAGACGGACGACGCCGGTCATATTTTTTTATAAAGCGATGTCGCTCTCAATCTTTTGTTTCTTTATCTGACTTGAACCGGGCATAAAAATCATTGCGTAAGGACCGGAAGCAGCTTTTATAAGCCGATCGATCTGCGAATCACTCATTTGCCGCAATGCCTGCTCTTTTAAAGCTTTTGTAGGATACGCTTTCTGAAAATCCTCTAAAACACTCATAGGCTGTCTTTTCCTTATCTCCTTCTGCT
>JAILDS010000238.1 GCA_024689165.1 Clostridia bacterium | reverse complement strand
ATCTTAACTTGTTCACTTTGCATCCTCCGTTCAGCTGCGGCAGTCCTTCAGCAGGCTTATGATCGGCAGGCGCTGCGGGCACGCGTCTTCACACTGGCCGCACTCTATGCAGTCGGAAGCCTGCCCTTTCCCCGCGGTCGCAATGGCGTAGGCTTCACCGCTTTTTCCGACGCTTTCTTTGCGCAGCTCCCTGTTCCTCACCGCGAAGATCTCCGGGATAGCGATATCCATCGGGCAGCCCGGCGTACAGTAGTGACAGGCTGTGCATTTTATTGAATTGTCCTTTACCAGCTCGGCCTGTACGGCGCGGATAACGGCCTGTTCCTTCTCGTCAAGTGGTCTGAAATCGCGCATGCAAGAGAGGTTGTCGCGCATCTGAGCCATGTCCGACATCCCGGAAAGGACCGTTATGACCCCTTCGAGCGACGCGGCGAAGCGGATCGCCCACGAAGCCGGCGACATATCGGGCGCCGCTTCTTCAAGGAGCTTTCTGACGTTTTTCGGAGGTTTTGCAAGCGCGCCGCCCTTTACAGGCTCCATAACGGTCACTGAAACGCCGTGCGACCTGGCTATGCGGTAACACTCCGCCGATGCAACGTCGGGGTTGTTCCAGTCCGCGTAATTGATCTGCAGCTGTATAAAATCCACGTCCGGGTGGTCGGTGAGCAGTTCTTCGAGCAGCTCCGGGTCGTCATGGAAAGAAAAACCGTAATTCTTTATAAGACCCTTTTCCTTCTGCTCGCGCGCGAAATCCCAGATATGATACTCGTCGTATTTCCTGTAATTGCTTCTCTGCAGCGAATGGAGAAGATAATAATCGAAATACCCCGCTCCGGTACGCTCAAGGCTGGTATAGAACTGCTGTTTTGCGCTCTGTTCATCGTGGCATTTTGCCCACGCGCACAGCTTGGTGCAGAGGGTGAAGCTGTCCCTCGGGTGTCTGTCGACGAGCGCGTCCTTGGTCACCCGCTCGGAATCCCCCCCGTCGTAGATATAAGCCGTGTCGAAATAAGTCCCCCCGGCCTCGAGGAAGGCATCGACCATCTCCGACACGGCTTTCGTGTCGTTCTTCCCGTTGGCGTCCTTCGGCAACCTCATCAGCCCGAAGCCCAGCTTGAAAACGTCCTTGCCGAACCAATCAGACATCACCCGACCTCCTTAATTCCTCGCAAAGTCTAGAAAGGATATCCCTGACCGCGTTTTCTCTGACGGTCTGTCTGCCGCATCCCTCGTAATACTTTGTAAATGTGAGCGCGTCCCTTCCCGGCAGTTTGATCCCGAAACAGACCGTCCCGACGCGGGCGTGCTCGTCGCCGCCGCCCGGGCCGGCGAATCCGGTGACCGCAAGACCAACGTCGCTGCACGCGGTTTTGACGACGCCGGACGCCATCTCGTACGCTACCTGCTCGCTGACTATGCCGTACGTTTCGATCGTTCCGGCTCCTACGCCGCAGAACCTTTGCTTCGACCCGGCGGAATAGGTGACGAAAGAGCTTTCAAGCACGTCGGAACAGCCGGCTACGCCGCAGAGCGCGGCGGCGATCATTCCCCCTGTGCAGCTCTCCGCCGTAGCCACGTGAAGGCCGTTTTTTTTCAGCAGCTTGACGGCAAGCTCCGCAATTTCGGCAGTGTTTTCCATATCGGCAAGTCTCCTTTTCAATTTCAGAAAAAACTTTGGTTTAATGCTTATCGATTATTTTATCACATTTTTGCGCAAAATGGAATAGATAATTTGCGTTCGTATTGCCATTTATTCCCGCGCGGTATATAATCTTCGCGACAGAGTATTTTTACGACTCCGGCGCCGCATCCTTTCGTGCCTGACGCGCCGGTCGCCGGGAGGAGAAACGACGTGAAAAACACAAGTTCGATAGTCTTTACGGGCGACATCGGTTTTGACAGATATATGTCCGGCAGGTGGAACGACGATGATCTGATCTCCGGCGAAATACTCGCATTCCTCCGTTCCGCGGACCACGTCGTCGCCAACGTGGAGGGACCGGTCATCGGCGCCCGAGAGAACACGGAGAACTCCGGCGCGGCCCAGCTGCTGCACTCCATAGACCCGGATGCGGTCAAAGTCCTAAAGAATATAGGCGCGGACATATGGAACATCAACAACAATCATATAATGGACGCCGGGCCCGAGGGCCTCGCGTCCACGATCGGCTTCGCAAAAAGCAGCGGCGCGGCCGTGATCGGCGCCGGAATGGATATACAGGAAGCTAAAAGGCCGGTCATCCTCCCCGAAGCGGGCGGGATAGGTATTTTCGGCGTGGGTTACCGCCGCGCCTGCCGCGCCGCCGGCGAGGATACGCCGGGTTGCTTCCCCTGGAGCGACGACGAGGGAATCCGCGAGGTGATCGCCGAAATAAAAAAGAACTGCCGCTGGTGCGTTGTCGTTTCTCACGGCGGCGAGGAGTTCACCGCCCTGCCGTCGCCCTATGTGCGCGACAGATACCTGATGTATCTCGACATGGGGGCTGACGTCGTAGTCTCTCACCATCCGCACGTTCCGATGAATTACGAGACCGTCGGAAACAAGGTCATTTTCTATTCCCTCGGCAACTTTATTTTCGATACCGACTATCAGAGGAGCCAGAACAATACCGAAAAAGGCCTGCTCGTAAAGCTCGACTTCACCGAAAACAACTTCACATGGGAAGCAAAGGGCCTCAGAATAGTCCGCGGCGAAGAAAAAATAGTCGCTTCGGAGCTGCCGCTGATATTCAGGGACGTGCCGGAAAAGGAGTATGAGCTTCTGGCTCCCCTCGCCGCGAAGCTGCTCGTCCAGGCCACGAAAAGGCAGATGACATTTCTCTATCCCGACCGTTTCAAAGGCTTTACAGAAGCACAGTGGGCCGAGCATTTCGCAGAACCGCTGAGGACGGGCAGAGTGCCCGGCGAAGTGCTCGATTTTTACATAGTGTGCCCTCTCGCAGAGAAGGAAAAAGAAAAAGCCTGGCAAAACAGCAGGCTCGAGGA
>JAILDS010000289.1 GCA_024689165.1 Clostridia bacterium | reverse complement strand
AGCAGCTCGTCAAGGGTCGGGTCGGAGGAGGAAAACGGGACTCTTGCGTCCAAAATAACAGCGGCGGCGTCAGCCATGCCGAGCCGCTCGCCTATTTTCCGTTTCGTCCGGGCCATATGGCCCGGGTACCACTGGACCTGTTTGTCCGACAGATCGCTCATCTGGACGGCGTGGTCGAGTAGATATCCCAGTCGCCGAAGGGTATGAACCGCATCCTCGCGCAGCCGAGAAGATAGTTTTTGTCTATCATGCCGACGAGCTTCGAGCGGCTGTCGGTCGAGCCGTTCCTGTTGTCGCCCATGCAAAGGACGCAGCCTTCCGGAACTGTGACGGGCCACTCGTATTCATCGGTGACGTACTCCGTCGTGAGCGTATTTGTATACGGCTCGTCGAGAGCCTCGCCGTTGACGTACACTATGCCCTTGTCGTGGTCGATGTCCACGACGTCGCCCTCCGTCGCGATAATGCGCTTGACAAGCGGCTCGTTGAAGAAATTCGGCTGGGTGATTATCACGATGTCCAGCGGCTTGGGCTCGGAATAATAAGGAGTGACTATGAGCCAGTCGTTGTCGTGAAGGGTGTCCACCATCGACGAGCCGGAAACGCCGACTATACGGAAGGCAAACGTAAAGAGCACCATTATGACGGCTATCGCCGAAATGACGATACCGACGGTGTCATACAGGAAGGAGACTATCTTATCGCCCGCGCCTGCGTTTTCGGCGGCGGGAGCTTCGGTTCCCGGGGAGACCGAATCAGAAGCTCCGGCGCTGCCGGGAGCCTCTTCAGTCACGTTGATCTCAGCAGACTCTGCGCGGTCATCGGCCGCGTTCGAAACGGATTCGACTCTGATATCTTCGTTTTCCATAAATAACCTCTTTTACCGGCAAGCTGCCGCGGGACCGCCGCGGCTCAGCCGATCGCGCCGGGATCGGGAAAAATGCGTAATATGACCTTGCCGAAAACGTCCTTCTCCGGGATAAACCCGATGGAGCTGAAACGCGAGTCCATGCTGTCGTTCCTGTTGTCGCCCATGACGAAGACGCAGCCGTACGGCACCGTCACCGGAAAAACGTAGTCGCCGACGGGCCCCATATCCTCGACGACGTAAGGCTCTTCGACAAGCAGGCCGTTGACGTATACCCCGCCCTGCTCACGGTCGATATACACCGTGTCTCCGCCGACGGCCACGACCCTTTTGAGAAGGGGCTCCTCAAGCCTGCTCTCGCGGCTGATCACCACGCAGTCGCCGCGCTCGACGCCGTAATAGACGCAGCGCAGCAGGAGCACGTCGGAATCCTTGAGCGTAGGCGACATAGACGAACCGGAAACAACGGCGAAGCGGAAGAAGGCGGTATACATTACGGTCAGAAAACACAAAGCCGCCGTCAGCACCCGACAAACCGCGAACAGAGCGGCCGTCAGCTTCGCCGCTCTTTTGGAACGCTTCTCGGGGTTGTTTTTTTTCGGAGCGTCATCCTTTTCAAAGGATATCTCAAGCTCCTCCCGCGTCGGGCGTAAAGGCAACTGTCTTCCTCCGGGCTGAACGCTGCGGCGTCCTGAAACTTACGAAAAACCGGCAGGACGCAGCGTTAAAATTTACGAAAAGGCGAGGGATGCCCTCGCCTGATCTTTTCGGTTTTAGCCGACGACGCCCTTGACCTTGGCAGCCTTACCGACTCTGCCGCGCAGATAGTAGAGCTTGGCTCTGCGGACTTTGCCCTTGCGGACGGTCTCAACAGAAGCAACGTTGGGGGAATGGATCGGGAAGACCCTCTCGATACCTACGCCGTAGGAAATGCGGCGGACGGTAAAGGTCTCGGAGATGCCGCTGCCTTTTCTGGCTATCACGGTGCCCTCGTAGGCCTGGAGTCTTTCCTTTTCACCCTCGCGGATCTTGACCTGCACCCTGACGGTGTCGCCGATCTCGATCTCGGGAACGTTCTCTTTGAGGCAGGGGTCGGAAATGAGTTTTAAAGCGTCCATACTTCCTCCGAATTCATAGATGTTCATGCCTCGGGGACAGAGGACCATCCGTTATTGCGCCGAAACGCTCAAGCATTTTAACATAGCTTTTTCGTCTATGCAAGTATTTTTTTAAAAAGCGCGCACTTGCTTGACTAAGCGCGGCAAAAGCGGTAAACTGAAAACGAAGAATAAAACTTCGGGAGCATGAATGAACGCTGTAAATAAAGCCAGAAGCCTTGTTTCAGACCTGCGGCGCTGCTGGAAGACCCCGCCTGAAGGCCGTTACATGACCTATAAGGAGATAGCGTCGCTGTCCTTCGGCGGCAACGGCGTCCGCGTGATCACCTATTATCTGGGCGGGCTGCTTATTTCCGTCGGCAACGCTTTTATCGGCAACACCATCGGCATCAGCCCCGGCGCCATATACGTGATATACATCGTCAGCGTGTTCTCATCCTTCCCCCTGACGGCGCTTCGCGCGAGGATGATAGACAGCGCCCGGTCGATGAAGGGTAAGTACCGCCCGTACCTGCTCACGATGGGTCTGCCCACGGCGATCCTCGCCAGCCTCTACGTATGGATGCCCTATGAGCTGATGTCCACCGCGGGCAAATGCGCCGTCGTTCTGATCTTCAACATCGCCTTCCAGTTCTTCTACAACTTTTACGCCGACGCCTACGACAGCCTCATCAACGTACTGTCCCCGAACTCTATAGAGCGCTCGGACGTCCTTTCGATCCGTTCCATCGTCGAAAACTTCGCGCCCTCGGTCATGAACTTCGTTTTTCCTCTCGCGGCAAAGGCGATAACCGGCGAGAACACATTGTTCGATATCCGCGTTTACCGGTACATATACCCGCCGGTGTTCTGCCTCGGCTTCCTGCTTTCGATGCTGGTCTACGTCAACACTGAGGAAAAGATAGTCCAGGCAAAAACGCACGTTGCCCGGATGCGCTTCGTCGACGCCCTGCGCGCGGTTGCGCACAACAAGTATTTCTGGATAATCTCTCTCGCGGGGTGGCTGGGCTTCCTCGAAGGCGCGTTCGGCAACATCATCTCGTGGATATACAACTACCAGGACGCCTGCACCGCGGCCCAGTATTCGATAATCACGATGATCGCCAACAACGCCTCGTTCTGGCCGAACATCGTCGCGCCCTTCGCCATACGCCGCTTCGGAAAGAAACGCGTGCTGATCTTTTCGAACCTGCTCAACATCGTTTTCATCGCGACTATGCTGCCGGTCGTGCGCAGCACGGGCAGCCCATACATCATCTGGATGCTGCTGCTGTGCCTGTTCATGAACACCTTCATGACCGCCCTCGGCTCGCTCCTGGGGCCCTCGGTCAACGCAGACATACGCGACTACCAGCATTATATCTCCGGCGAGAGGATCGACGGCATGTTCGCCGCCGTCGGGCTCGTCGGAACGGCTATCGCGCTTCTGACGAGCTCCGTCCTGCCCGCGCTGTACGACAAAGCCGGGCTCAACGAGACAGTCGCCGCCACCCTCGGCTACACGAACAGCTACGACGTGCTTTATGACCGCGGCTATTTCGTCAGGATCTGCACCGTTCTTGTCACAGCCTCTATCATCGGCGCGGCGCTCAACGTCATCCCGTATTTCTTCTACGACCTCTCCGAGGCCGACCAGAAAGGCATGATAGCCGTGCTGAGGCTGCGCGCCATGGCGGAGGACGGCGCACGCGGCGCCGCGACTGAGGAACAGAAAGCCGAAGCAGAAAAGATCATAGCGGATTCAAAGGCGCTGTCCGGCAAAGAGCTGTCCCCGCGCGCGCCGGGGCACGGAAAGGCCGCGCGGAGGGCGAACAGCGCGATACGCGCCGAAAACACCGAGATACTCGTTGCCCGCAGAGTCCGCGACGAACTCGCGAAATACACCACGGAGCAGGGCGTTCTCTGGCTCGGCCTGTCGACGCGCCTTGCCGAGGCGGGCGTCTCCGGCATCGGCTCGGTGTCTCTGCCTGCAAAACATGAGATCAAGGCCATGCCCAAAGGCACCGAACAGGAACGCGAAACAAGAAGAAGGCTTCTCATGCTGCTCTCGGACGTCAGGGTCGCATCAAAAGCCGCAGCGAAGAAATTCCCGAACGGGATCACAGAGTTCGATGAGAGCGTTTTCGACGGGCTCTTTGCCCGGGAGTACGAAACCGAGGTCGCTATCAGGGACGTGCTCGAACAGATCAGGCTCTGCCGCAGCAGGAAAGACAAGGCCCGCGAAAAAGAGCTTCGCTCCGGACTGAAAACGCTGCAGCGGCAAAGAACGGAGACCGGAAGGCAGATCAGGATCGCCGAAAACGAAAGCGCCGATTATTACCGAGCCGCAAAGCCCTGCCTCGACGCGAGAAAGACCGTAGCTCAGGCAAAAGCCTACGAGGCTCTGTGCCTTTGACGCGCACAGGGACGGGCTCGCCGCCCCGGAGCCGACGTAACCATGACGAGCCGTCGGATCGGCCCGCAAGAAAAGACACCCATACCCGAAAAGAGGTTTTTGATATGACTCGCACTGCAAAAAAAATCTGCGCGCTGCTGTTCGCCGTTCTTCTCATCTTACCTGTGACCGCTTCGGCGCTCGAGGCGGATGATGACGGCGCAGGCGCTTACGCGCCGATCACCGAGACCGACTTCCTCCGCGTCGAGGGCGAAAAGCTCTTCAAAGCCGACGGCTCCGAAACAGTCCTGCGCGGGACGAATTTCGGCGGCTGGGGCATAATGGAGGACTGGTTCTGCCCCTTCGAGAACCCCGCCGGCGAGGAGCTCGTCTACGACACCCTCGTTGAGCGCTTCGGCGCCGAAGCGACGCGCGAGCTGTTCAAAACGTACAGAAGCAACTGGATCACCGAAACCGACTATAAAAACGTCGCAGATCTGGGCTTCAACTGCATCCGTCTGCCGATCTGGTACCGCAACTTCCAGTCCGACGACAACGGGACGTGGTACAGGAACGCGGACGGCAGTATCGATTTTTCCGAGCTTGACGGCGTTGTCGAAATGTGCAGGAAATACGGGCTTTACCTGATAATCGACCTTCACGGCCTGGCGGGCTACCAGAACGACTACGACCACTGCGGCAGGTCGAAATCCATGTCGCTTTTCGACGAGACGCCCGAGGGCGAGCGTTACCGCGCCGTTGCGGTCGATTTCTGGACCGAGCTTGCGAAACATTACGCCGGCGACCCGACGATCGCCATGTACGACCTCATGAACGAGCCCTGCGGGACGAACATCACCCGCGACGCGAGCATGAAGGACGTGTTCTGGCAGCTCAGCGACGACATTTACGACGCTGTCCGCGCCGTCGACCCGGACCACATCATAACGATGGAAGCCATCTGGGACCCCTCCGCGATAGCGTCGCCCGACGTCTACGGCTGGGAAAACATCGTCTATCAGGAGCACCTGTACGATATTTCGAACCCCGCGATACTCTCAAAGGTCAACGAGATCCGCGACGCCGACTACGGAGCGCCGTTTTACATCGGCGAATTCTACCCTAGAGGTCTTACGACCTTCGGCTACATGCTTTCGCTCTTCAACAAACAGGGGCTGAGCTGGACCACGTGGACCTACAAGGGCGCCGGGAGCAGCGCGGACGATTCCCCGTGGTTCCTTTACGGCTCGTCCACGATAGAAAAAATCGATCCCGAGCTTGACAGTTACGAGGAACTGCTTGTAAAATGGGGAGAGTGCCTGCGCACGGATTCCGGCAGCTTCAGGCAGACGTCCTTTGCGGAATACGCCGCCGGCTTTACGGACGGTTCGTTCGACAAAACTTCTCTTGACACGTTCGGGCTTATCGAAACCAAAGGCACACCAGCTCAGCGCGCCGCCCTTTTCAGAGCGAAGCTCCAGGCGATCGTCACAACGATCAAGGACTGGCTCCGCAAGCTCAAGACAGGCGACCTGCTGTAACAGTTCACCGGGAGGAAGACCTCAGATGTTAAAAACCATTCTCAACAGCCTCGCCATGCACGTCATGGTGATAAAAGGCAACGCCAGCCTGCGCCGGCTTGAAAAGAATTCAAAACACCCCGCGAAAACAAACGAGGCGCTTCTGAAAAAGATCCTTCGCCGCAACAAAAACACCCTTTACGGCAAAGAACACGGCTTTGCGGACATCCGTTCCGTCGAAGACTTCCGGTCCAAAGTCCCCGTTTCGGGATATGAGGACTTCGCGCCTTACATCGAACGCGTGATCAAGGGCGAAAGCAAGCTCCTCACCGCGGACAAAATCCTCGGCTATTCCCGCACGTCCGGTTCCTCCGGCGTGCCCAAATACATACCCGCCACGTCGGCGTCGCTCAAGGCCTACGTCAACTATACCTGGACACGCGCTCTTGCGCTCGGCGCGGCGAAGCTCAGGGAAGAGGGCAAAAAATACCGTCCCGGCAGGGGCGTGTTCCTCTCCCCCGCCACCAATGAAACTCTTCCCGACGGAACGCTTTGCAGCAATATCGCCGAGATAGGCGCGCGCCGGTACGGCGTGTTTTACCCGTTCATACTCACCATACCCGGGCGCGAGATCTTCGACGTGCACGACGGCGACTACATCTACTGCATCTACCGTTTCGCCCTTTCCGACGAACGTGCCACGTTCGTCTTCTCGGTGTTTTTCAGCGTGAACGTGAGCCAGCTCGCCTACCTGAAGGACAACTGGGAGGTACTCGTCTCCGACATCGAAAAGGGCGTCATCAGCCCGGAGGTCAAGATCTCCGACGCGCTGAGGAAGCGTCTCGAGCCAAAGCTCAGGCCTATGCCGGAACGCGCCGCGTACCTCAGGCGGCAGTTCGAACAGGGCTTTGACGGAACTATACTCAAACGTCTCTGGCCCGACATGACCGTACTTTGCGGTATCGGCAACGCCAGCTTCAAGCCCGCGGCCGACGCTCTGCGCAGGTCGAGCGACGGCATACCGTTCGATTTCTCCATTTACGGCGCCTCCGAGGCGCTCGTCGCCGCCTGCTTCAGGCTTGAATCGACGGACATGCAGCTGCTCGTGGACAGCTGCTACATGGAGTTCGTCCCCTACGGCGAGACGCCCGAGCGTTACCTTGGGGTCGAGGAGCTCGAGCTCGGCGGGCAGTATGAGCTGCTCATCACTACTCAGGCAGGTCTTTACCGCTACCGTCTCAAGGACGTCATTGAAGTAAAGGGCTTCCGCAACAACTGCCCGCTTATCTCGTTCGTGTTCCGCAAGGGCCAGCTCTTCAATTTCGCGGGCGAGAAGTTCAGTGAGGAAGACGCACAGAAGAGCATGGGGATGTTCTCCGAGCGTCACGGGGTCACGGTCGACAAGTGGCTGTTCTACAGCGACGACTCGGTCGTGCCGAGCCGTTACGCTCTGGCGGTCGAGGGCGAAGCCTTCGAGACCATCGAGCAGAACATCGACGAGCTCGAGGGCATAATGGGCGAATGCAACAAGCGCTATACGAGCCAGCGCGAAAAATCCTTCATAAGCAGGATGATCGTCGTCAGGCAGAAGGACGGCACTCACGAGGCATGGGCGAAGAGCCGTGTGAAGAGCGGCGCGTCCGTTTCCCAGCTCAAGCCCGTACACTGGCTCGACAACGACGAAAAGAAAGAGTTCTTCCTTTCACGTCTGGCAGACTGAACCGTCTCACGGAACGAATAACCGTATGATCGGACATAAAATCAGCGGCACCCGTCAGGGTGCCGCCTCTGTTTTGTTGTGACCGGCTCAGCCGAGCTCGGCGAAGTACTTTATGGTCCTGACCATCTGGGAGGTGTAGGAGTTCTCGTTATCGTACCAGGCGACGACCTGTACCTGATAGGTGTCGTCGTCGATCTTCTGGACCATGGTCTGCGTCGCGTCGAACAGCGAGCCGTAGGTCATGCCGATGACGTCGGAGGAAACGATGGGCTCCTCGCTGTAGCCGAAGCTCTCGGAAGTCTGGGCCTTCATGGCGGCGTTGATGGAGTCGACGGTGACGTCGGCACCCTTGACGACAGCGACAAGGATGGTGGTGGAACCGGTGATGACCGGGACTCTCTGAGCGGAGCCGATGAGCTTGCCGTTGAGCTCGGGGATGACGAGGCCGATGGCCTTGGCAGCGCCGGTGGAGTTGGGAACGATGTTGGACGCGCCGGCCCTGGCCCTGCGGAGGTCGCCCTTACGGTGCGGGCCGTCGAGGATCATCTGGTCGCCGGTGTAGGCGTGGACGGTGGGCATGATGGCGCTGACGATGGGGAAGCTGTCGTTAAGAGCCTTGGCCATGGGGGCGAGGCAGTTGGTGGTGCAGCTGGCGGCGGAGATAACGTTATCCTCGGCAGTGAGGGTCTCGTTGTTGACGTTGTAAACGATGGTGGGAAGGTCCTTGCCCGCGGGAGCGGAAATGACGACCTTCTTCGCGCCGGCGTTGATGTGGGCCATGCTCTTTTCCTTCGAGCAGTAGAAGCCGGTGCACTCAAGCACTACGTCGATGCCGAGCTCGCCCCAGGGAAGAGCGGCGGCGTCCTTCTCAGCGTAGATGGTAAGGACCTTGCCGTCTACGGTGATGGTGCCGGCCTCGTCGTCGGCGGAAACGGTGTGAAGATTCTCGCCGATAACGCCGCAGTAACCCTTCTGAGCGGTGTCGTACTTGAGAAGGTTGGCGAGCATGGAGGGCTTGGTAAGGTCGTTGATGGCGACGACCTCATAACCCTCGGCGCCGAACATCTGACGGAACGCGAGACGACCGATACGGCCGAAGCCGTTTATTGCAACTTTGACTGACATAAAATGCCTCCTGTATTAGCTGTTAGCTTTTAGCCGTGAGCTATTAGCTTGTTTAGATTGTATATTTTTCAGGCGTAAAATTCAAGGTAAAAGTTAAAAATTTAACCGCCCGGACAAATGTTCGGCGAATTGACCATTATTTCATACACAGTTCATCTGGCATTAGGCAATAGTTCCCATACGCAGGCAGCGCGCGCTGACGGCGGATGCGGGTGTTTTTCTTGACAAAGACCGGAATAGTCAATATAATAACGGCAATCAGAAAAAAGAGGTGCTTGTATGGGCTACATAAGGGACAAAGGCGAGGAAAGGACCGCCTTTCAGGTCGGTTCTCCCTGCGAGGACAAGATCGACTGCCGCTGCGACGTGGCGATGGTCTACCGGCTTGACGATGGCCTTGAGGAGCGGATCGAAAGCTACCGCTCGCGCGGCTATAAGATACACTTCATGACGGGCATAGCCTGGGGGCATTACGGTGATTTCCTCGACGGAGAATACGACGGGATCGATCACTGGGACAGCGCCCAGACCGACCGCGACGGCAATCAGATCCTTCACAGCCCGAACATGCCTTACCTGTGCCCGACCGTCCCGTTCGCGAACTACCTCGCCCAAAAGCTCCGCCGGGCGGTCGACGCCGGCGCGGAGGCGATCTACGTCGAGGAGCCCGAGTTCTTCGACAGGGGCGGCTACTGCGAGGCTTTCAGGCGCGAGTACGAGCTGTATTACCGCGAAAAATGGACGCCGCCCCACGAGAGCATAGACGCGCGTTACAGGTCCACAAAACTGAAGGTTTTCCTCTACGCGAGGACTATCGACATCGTATCTGCGTCGATCAGGGACTACGCTATGTCGAAATACGGCAGGCGCGTCGGTTTTTACGTACCGACGCACAGCCTCGTCAACTACACGCAGTGGAAGATAATCTCCCCTGAGGGCCATCTCGCGGACGTGCCCGGGGTGGACGGCTTCATCTCCCAGACCTGGACAGGCACTTCAAGGGAAAAGACCTGGTACAACGGCGAGCTCAGGGAGCGCACCTTCGAGACGGCTTACCTTGAGTTCGGCGCGATGCAGGAGCTTGCCAAGGGCACGGGGCGCCAGATGTGGTTCCTGCACGACCCCATAGAGGATTCGCCGTGGTTCGACTGGGACGACTACAAAAAGAACTATCTTTGCGTCGTCGCAGCCTCTTTCCTCCACCCGAAGGTCAACAAATATGAGATATGCCCCTGGCCGCACCGGGTATACAACCGCGCTTATCCCGAAAACATGCCGAACGCGACTTACATACCCGACTCCTACGCGACCATTCTAAACAACATATTCAACCTCTCAGGCTGCATGGAAGGCGCCGAGGTCCCCGGGCTGAGGGTCGGGGTGCTCTGCGGCGACGCTCAGCTTTACCAGCGGGGATACCCGGACAGCGAATTCGGCAGGCGTGTCTCGAAGGAAGAGACCGGCACCGTCCTCAGGGACAGCGACGAGCTCGTCGAGCGTTACAAAAAAGAGATCATGGACGGCGACGCCGACGCCGCGCGGAAGGACCCGGAGCTTTACCTGCAGTTCAAGGCGAGCAACTCCTTCCCGGACTTCTTCTCGCTGGCGATGCCGTTCCTCTCTTACGGCGTGCCCGTCCGCCCGGTGCTTCTGGACAACGTGCGCCGCTACGTGGGCTATCTCGACGACTACGATCTGCTCATCCTCAGCTATGAGTTCATGAAGCCGGAATACCCCGACGTGAACATGGCTCTGGCGCAGTGGGTCTCCGCCGGCGGGACGCTCGTATATGTCGGCGACGGGTACGACCCCTACCACAGGCTTAAAAGCTGGTGGACGGGCAGATACCCCACCCCCGCAGAGCATCTGTTCGAGCTGCTGGGCTGCCCCGGCGCGAAGGACGGCGACGTGCTGACCGTCGGCAGAGGGCGTTTCGGCCTGCTCAGACGCGACCCGGCGAAATACTGCATGAGCAAAGCCAACGCAGACGAGCTGAGAGGCTTCGTCGAAAAAACTCTCGGCGACCGAAGCGGCAAAGCGCTGCAGTACCGCAACTACCTTGAGGTCAAACGCGGCGACTTCATCATCACCGCCGTCATGGAGAACAGCGTCGGTACCGAGCCCCGCGTGCTCGAAGGACTGTTCGCGGATATGTTCACGCCCGATTTCGAGATAACCGAAATAAAGACCGTCCCGCCCGGGGAACGCTCCGTGCTGTTCGACCTGAGCGGCAAAGCCGGTAATGAGCCGGAGATAATAGGCACATCCGTACGGTTTTTGTCCCTTGAACGTAAGGACGGCATGATCGTCGGCAGGACCGAGGGCGCGGGAGGGATACGAGCCAATATCAGGCTCAGGCTCCCGGAAAAGCCGGTTTCAGCCAATATCGACGGGAACGAATGCGCCCTTTGCTGGGACGAGTTGAGCCGCACCGCCCTGATAAGCTTCGACAACGTTCCCGGCGAGCGCGTCCTGACGATCCTGTAAGGAGCGCGGCATGGACCTGTTTGAGCAAACCGCGCGTGAACGGAAAAGCCCCGTGAACATCCTTCACGGGACGGACTGGTGGACCGACTGCGACGACGTCGCAGCGCTCAGGCTGCTTCTCAACGCCCACAGATCGGGCGCAGTCCGCCTGCTCGCGATCGGCATAAACTCCGTGATGGAGTATTCCGCGCCGTCGGTGTCCGCTTTCTGCGAATACTCCGGCGTAAGCGTCCCCATCGGCGTCGACAAAAGCGCCGTGAGGGACGGTGGGAAATGCCGTTACCAGAAGCTGCTGTCCGGTTTCCCGCATCCCGTCGGCTCGAATTCCGACTGCCCCGACGCGTGGCGGCTGTACCGTAAGGTCCTGTCTGAGCTCGACGGCAAGGCGGATATCATCGACGTCGGGTTCCCTCAGATAATCATGGAGCTTCTGAAAAGCCCTCCGGACGGGTCGTCGCCGCTTACCGGCACTCAGCTCGTCCGCGAAAAGGTCGGCCGTATCTGGCTGATGGCGGGCAAATGGGACGTGCCGGACGGGCTGGAATACAACCTTTCCGCCTACCCGGTCTGCGCCGAAGCCGGGGACTATATCTGCCGGAACTGTCCCGTCCCGATAACCTTCATCGGGTATGAGGTCGGGCAGGACGTGATAACAGGGGCGGACGTGCCCGGAAACGACCCGCTCAAGCAGGCGTTCACGGCCCACGGCTCTGCCTCGGGCAGATCCTCATGGGACCCTCTGACCGCGCTGACGGCCATACTTCAGGACGAGTCCGCCGCGGGCTTTGAGACAGTGCGCGGCTTCGCGAGGGTCGACCCGAAGACCGGGAAAAACAATTTTACCCCGGACCCTCTCGGCCCGCACGCTTACGTAAAGCGGCTGCACCCCGCGGAGTGGTACGCCGGGCGTATAAACGAGCTGCTCTGAAAAGGAATACCGACTTATCCGAAAGGCTGTGAAACAATGAAAGAACTTATATCTTTACTAAGCGGCACGGACGTCCGCGGAGTCGCCGTCGGCGAAAAGAACGTTTTCGACGCCGCCACCGTCGCGGCGATCGCTTCGGCATTCGTCGATTTTGCGTCGGAGCTGCTCGGCAAAGCACCCTGCGAGCTGACCGTCGCCGTAGGGCGCGACTGCCGGATAAGCGGCGAGCGCATCGCGGGCGGTATCATCCGAGCCGTCGCCGAAAAAGGCTGCCGCGTGCTCGACTGCGGAATGGCTTCCACCCCCGCGATGTTCATGTCGACCGTACTGGCCGGCGCTGACGCAGCGGTACAGGTGACCGCCAGCCACCACCCCGCCGACAGGAACGGCATCAAATTCTTCACCGCCGAGGGCGGGTTCAACGCCTCGCAGGTAAAAGAGATCCTGCAAAAAGCGGAGCTCCTGCGCTCCGCCGGCGTCCCCGAGGAACCGGACGCCTCCGCCGACGTTTCGCCCTGCGGCCTGACCGGGCTGTATTACGCTCACCTGCGAGGGATCATATCCTCACAGCTCGGAGCAGATGCGCCTCTTTCCGGCATGAAGATCGCGGTCGACGCCGGCAACGGCGTGGGCGGCTTTTTCGCGACGGACGTTTTGGCGCCTCTCGGCGCGGACGTTTCGGGCAGCGTATACCTCGAGCCGGACGGGACCTTCCCGAACCACGTCCCCAACCCCGAAGCGCCGGAGGCGATGGACAGCCTCAGGCGGGCCGTTCTCGACAGCGGCTCGGAGCTCGGTCTTTGCTTCGATACCGACGTCGACAGAGCCGCCTGCGTCGATGAAGCAGGGCTTGAGATCAACCGAAACAGGCTTATCGCCCTCGCCGCGGCAGTCGCCCTTGAAGGTCATCCGGGCGGGGTGATAGTTACCGACTCGGTGACCTCCGACGGCCTGAAAAAATTCATAGAGAACGATCTCGGCGGCGTCCATTACCGTTACCGCAGGGGTTATAAAAACGTCATAGACAAGGCCCGCGAGCTCTGCGCCGAAGGCGTCGACTGCCCGCTGGCGATCGAGACCTCCGGGCACGCCGCGCTCAGAGAGAATTATTTCCTCGACGACGGAGCGTATCTGATGACAAAGATCGTGATCCTCGCGGCGAAAATGAAAAAAGAGGGCGGGACACTGGCCTCCCTCATAGAAAAGCTTGAAGAACCGGAAAGCGAGCTTGAAAAACGCTTCACTCTCACGCGCGAAGACTTCGCCGCCGAGGGGGACGAGATACTCAAAGACCTCGTCTCACGCTGCGAAAAGCTCGATTGGGCAACGCCCGCGCCCGACAACCGAGAGGGCTTCAGGGCGAGTTTCGACGCTTCCCACGGCGACGGCTGGTTCCTGCTGCGAAGAAGCGTGCACGACCCGGTGATGGTGCTCAATATCGAAAGCAGGCTCCCCGATGGGGCCGCGCGGATCTTCGAGGAATTCACAAGGCTCTGCCCCGGGCTCAGATAACGGTCTCCCGGTTTTTCCCCGGAGCCGGAGCACGACCCGTAAAAAACGGCGCCCGCCGGTCAGGCGGACGCCGTAATTATTTGCGATCAGATGGATTCCATCAGCGCGCCGATGTTCTTTACGGCGTTTGCGAGATCGCCGACTATCTTTCCTATGCCGGTCACCTTGCTTTCGTCGTTGAGGATCATCAGAAGCCCCTGCGCCATTTCCTCCGTGAAAACGCCCATGCTCATAGAAATGAAGTCCTTGATGGGTATCTCGAACATCATGGAGCGGATCATCGGGCCGTTGGTCGAGCCGAGAGCGAACTTCGTGACGACCTTGTCGAGAAGGCTGTTGATCTTGCTGCCCGCGCCGGTAATGGAAGCGTCGCCGAGGCAGTTGGTCAGGTCGAGCTTTTCGCCGGGCTCGATCACGGACGGCGGTATCTCGCGTCCGAGGACGGCTTCGAACTGAGAGTCGGGCACGTCCCTTACGTTGGCCTCGTAATAGAACGGCGCAGCCTCGCGCAGGTCGGGGATCTCGACGGGCTCGGCGGTCACTGTCACGGTGTTTTTCAGCCGGATGTCCCTCGAGGACGCGCCGACGAGTATGTCGAACTCGCCGGACTCCACGGTCCAGTCGTTGACGGCGGTATTGAAGAACGCGAAAGCGCGGCGGTCCAGCTCGAGCTTCACTGTCTTTTCCTCGCCCGGCTCGAGATATGTCTTTGCGAAGCCCTTGAGCTCCTTTTCGGGCCTGTACGCCGTGCTCTCACAGTCGCGGACGTAGAGCTGCGATATCTCCGCGCCGGCGACTGCGCCGACGTTTTTGACCTTGAACGAAACGGTCAGCCTGTCGTTCTCGCCGATCGATTTCTTGTTCAGCCGCAGATTGGAATACTTGAATTCGGTATAGCTGAGGCCGAAGCCGAACGGGAAGAGGACGTCCTTCCCGGCGGTGTCGTAGTAGCGGTAGCCGACGAAAATGCTCTCGCGGTACTCGACGGTCTTCTGTGAGCCGGGGAAGTTGCGGTAGGAGGGATTGTCCCTGAGGGCGAGCGGGTACGTCTCGGCAAGCTTTCCGCAGGGGTTCGCCGCTCCGTAGAGGAGATCGACGACCGCGCTTCCGCCGGCCTGACCCGCAAGGATCGAGTGAAGAACGCCTTTGACCTGCCCGAGCCACGGCATAGTGACCGCGCTTCCGCCCGCAAGAACGACGACTACGTTCTTATTGACGTTCGCGACGGCCTTGATAAGGTCGTTGTGGCTGTCGGGAAGGTTGATATGAGACCTGTCGAAGCCCTCGGACTCGTATTCGTCGGTAAGCCCGGCAAACACAAGGACGACGTCGGCGGTCTTCGCGCAGTCGACGGCTTCCGTCAGAAGAGCTATATCCGTCGTGCCGCCGGAGTAACCTGCGCAATAGACGGCGCTGACGCCCTCGGAGATGATCGAGTCGAACGCGCAGTCGATCTTAGTGGG
>JAILDS010000203.1 GCA_024689165.1 Clostridia bacterium | reverse complement strand
TGAGGATCAGATTCCAGCTTACACCTGCCTGCATCCCTTCGAGAACAAGCATTGCAAATAATTCCTGATCCCGGTGCTCCGGTTTACACCAGCGGGTATCGTGATAGAGGAGAAACTTCTCCGAAACATGATATTCTTTTGTGCCAAAGCTGAAAATACATCTCTTCTTTTCCATTATGTATATCCTCACAAATCCCGATTTCTTGCCGTCTATTATACCGGCGATGTATGAACATTTCTACCGATAAAAACAGCCGGGACACCTCGACTTCCACAACTTACCCCTCAAACGTCAACTTACCCCTCAAGCGGCAAAATCGGCGGAGGAATAATTAAATTGTATCAATCTCGGTGCTTTTATATCGAGAAAACGGCTGTCGATACGCTCGGTCTCCTGTCTGACGAGATCGAGCATCGCGTTGACCTCGCGTTCGGCGGTGAACACCTCGCCGTGGTCGGCGACACGCTGTCTGGATTTTACTTGCTGTGTCATAAAAAACCTTTCGCAGTTTAACGGGAATCTGTAATACCATAAACACTATACACGGTAAAGCATAATAATTCAATAGCGATAATGACTGATAATGAACATACACTAATAGTATTGATAACTTTCAAAAGCCCTGTCCCTTTCCTTTTTTGTTGCCGCCGAGCCGGGGCAGCCGTCTTTTTTTGGTAAATAACGCGTTGACGGATGATAAAAACCGAAGAACTCCCTCCGCCGCGCCGAAGCGCGCCACCTCCCTCAATGAGGGAGGCTTTAAAGGCTCCCTCTCTGAGGGAGCTGTCGCGGAGCGACTGAGGGAGTTTTCCTCTCTGAGGGAGCTGTCGCGGAGCGACTGAGGGAGTTTTCCTCTCCGAGGGAGCTGTCGCGTAGCGACTGAGGGAGTTGCCTCCCGGATGGTGCGGCGACCTGTATGGGGCGATTCGTTCGCGGAAGCGACATGAAAACCGTCCGTAAGCCGGACCCGGGGGTAGCGCGGCACCTCAGTGCCGCCCGCCCGAAGGGCGAAAACCAAGTATGAAGTATGAAGGATATCGGGGCCCCCGCGAAGATTTGCGAAGCAAAGGTTCGTGGGGAGAGGAGGAGCAACGGAGCGGGCGAGCTTTTGGAGCCTGCGACAAAACGAGCAAGCGAAGTTTGCGACGACGAAGGGCGCTGCGCGCGGCATTTTAAACCGACGCTGCGCGTCGGGGCGGCACTGAGGTGCCGCGCTACCCGAAAAAGGCCGCGTTTCGTTCCGAAACACAATGCGCGTAAACGTCCCGGGTTCCGTGCTCCGGGCACCGGAACAAACCGGAACCTGTCTTATTCCGCTGAAATCCTAAAAGGCCCTTTTTTTCGTAAAAACTATGGAAAAAACCGGCGCGGCGTGGTATGATCGCAGGCAGGATCGCGAAAAAACGAACTGCACCGGACAGCGCCGTTGTTTTTGATGAAAGGACGCTTTGACGATGAAAAAATGCGAGCTTATCCGCCGATACGCTCTCGGCGACATGGCCGCCGCGTACTGGAAAAACGGCGACGGAGCCGTCGGCATGAGTTTTGTCCCCGCCGCCGCCGAAGACCGCGCGGACCCCGCCTCACACGAGGTCGAGCCGCTCGCGCAGCTGTATATCAGAGGGGACGACCTGCCCCCGGGCTACGCGAACGGCCTGACGAGCTCCGGCTCCGCCTCGACGCGGCGGATGAGATACGCCGGGCAGACGTTTTCCGAAAAAGACGGCGTAACAACAATCGAGACCCGAACGGAGGACGGGCGCGGCTTCGCAGTCCGCCATATTCTGACCTACCGGGAGGGCGACAGGGCTTTTTCGGTGAAGACCGTTTTCGAAAACGGCTCGGAAAAGCCCGTCACGCTCGAAGCGCTGTCGAGCTTTTCCTTCGGAGGGCTCTCGCCCTTCGGCGACGCGCGGCAAACGGACGGGATGCTGCTCCACCGGGCGCGGAGCTGGTGGAGCGCGGAGGGCAAGGTCGAGTCCGAAACGCTCATCGACCTGCATCTTGAGCCCTCGTGGTCGCTCAACGGCGTCAGATGCGAAAAATTCTGTCAGATCGGCTCCATGCCCGTGCGGAAATACTTCCCCTTCCTCGCGGCGGAGGACCGGTTGGCGGGCGTGACCTGGGCGGTCCAGCTTGCCTGGCCGGGCTCTTGGCAGATGGAAGCGCGCAGGCAGAGAGAGGAGCTCTGCCTCACGGGCGGGCTCGCCGACTTCGAGACCGGGCACTGGTCAAAAACGGTGCCGCCGGGCGGCTCCTTTGAAACGCCGGCCGCGTTCGTGACCGTGGGAACAGGCGGACCCGACCCCGTTTCACAGCGGCTGCAGGACCTGCATCTGACGCCCTGCGGCAGGACGGACGAGCCGCTGCCGGTCCTTTTCAACGAATACTGCACGACCTGGGGGAACCCTACCGAAGAGAATGTGAAAAAATGCGTCGACGCTCTGCGCGGCCGCGGCGTGGACACCTTCGTCATCGACGCGGGCTGGTTCGGCCAGGACGACTGGTGGTCTTCCATCGGCGACTGGGAGACCCACGCCGAGAGGTTCCCGAACGGGACCGCGGCGGCGGCAAGGTATATCCGCGAAGCGGGCATGCGGCCGGGGATATGGTTCGAGCTTGAAAACGCCGCCCACAACAGCGCCGTCGCGCAGGAGCGCCCGGACCTGCTCCTTTCGCGCAGCGGGACGCCGATAGACACCGGCAGGATGTTCTTCGACCTCAGGAAGCCGGAAGCGCGGGAGTACCTGCGCGAAAAGGCGATCCGCTTTCTGCGGGACAACGGCTTCGGCTATCTCAAGATCGACTACAACGACACTATCGGCCTCGGCTGCGACGACCCGGGCGGCGACGGGCTCGGCGAGGGACTGCGGCAGCACCTGCTCGCCGTCCGGGACTTCTGGCGGGAGATAAGGCGCGAGGTGCCCGGCATACAGATAGAAAACTGCGCCTCGGGCGGCCACAGGCTCGAGCCGTCCATGATGGCCCTGTGCGACTTCGCCTCTTTTTCGGACGCGCACGAATGCGCCCACATCCCGGTCATCGCCGCGCACCTGCACAGGCTGATAAGGCCGGAGCAGAGCCAGATCTGGGCCGTCCTGAGAAAAACCGACAGCCTGAAGCGGATTAATTATTCCATGGTCAGCACGCTTCTCGGCGTTATGTGCCTGTCCGGCGATATATTCGACCTGTCCGACGCGCAGTGGGAGCTCGTCGACCGCGCTATCGCCTTTTACCGGGACGTTTCGCCCGTCATCAGAAACGGCGTATCGGCGTTTTACGGCGAGGTCGCCGACGGCTTCGCCCACCCGGAGGGCTGGCAGGCCGTCGTCCGCTGGGACGAAAAGAGCGGCAGGACCCTCGTCGCGCTGCACGCCTTCGCGGGGAAACTGCCCGAAAGAGTGAGAATCCCGGTCAGCGCCTCGCGCGTGGACGCGGTCCTCGCGGTCGGGGACGGACGGGTCAGGCTGACCGGTGACGGGCTCGAAATAGAGCTTCACGAAAACTTTGAGGCGGTCGCGGCGGCGCTGTCGTGACAAAAAACACAGGAGATGATCAAAGCATGAAAAAAACGGATATGCGCTGCGTGCGCGGCGTCGACCGGCTGGGCCGCGCCGTCCCGCAGACTGACGGACGGCGGGACAGGCTCGTCGGCATCTTCTATTTCGTCTGCAACTCCTCGCGCTACGACCACGCCCCGGTCGACGTGAGCAAGGTGATCGCCGAGGACCCCACCGCCGCGACGGACATGGACCACCCCGCGTGGACAGGCGGCGCCTACTGGGGCGAACCGCTGTTCGGCTATTACATGACGGAGGACGAATGGGTCATCCGCAGGCACGTCGAGATGCTCGGCTTCGCGGACGTGGACTTCATCGTTTTCGATACGACGAACCGCGTCATCTTCTACGATCAGGTGATGAAGATAATGTCCGTGCTCGAGGAGTACATCGACGCGGGCTGCCCGGCGCCAAAGGTGGTCTTTTACACCAACACCGAGTCCGGCGCGACGGTCGACGAGCTGTACGACAGGATCTACTCAAAGGGAGCTTACAAGAAGACCTGGTTCGAGCTTGACGGCAAGCCGCTCATCATCGATAAGCCGGGCGAGTGCTCGCCCGAGGCAAGGGACTTTTTCACGCACAGGGTCTCGCAGTGGCCGCTGGAGGAGCAGCGCGAAGACGGCTTCCCGTGGATGGAATTCATACGCCCGCAGCGGGTCTACCGCAATAAGGACGGCGCGCCGGAGATCGTGAACGTCTCCGTAGCCCAGCACCCGAACTGCGCCCACAGCGACTCGGCGTTTTTCGGCGAGGACGGCGCGTGGGGCAGGAGCTACCACGACGGCAGGATGGATATCCGCGAGAACGCCGTGCAGTACGGCTTCAACTTCGCCGAACAGTGGGAATACGCGCTGAAGGTCGACCCGGAGATGGTCTTCGTGACCGGCTGGAACGAATGGACCGCGGGGCAGTGGCGCTGGGACAGGCGCGAGCCCTTCACCTACACCGTCAGCAACGACGAGGGCGAGTTCACTTATTACCGCGCGGGCATACAGGAGATGCGCGCCGTGATGTGCGACTGCTGCTCGCTCGAATACAGCCGCGACATAGAGCCCATGAAGGGCGGGTATTTCGACAACTACTACATGCAGCTCGTCGAGTACATCCGCCGTTATAAGGGCGGAGAAGCCGACCCGACCGACGACGGCGACGGGCTGCTTTACACAGATTACCCCGCTTGGAAGCTCCCGCGCGACGCGGACGGCAACGGCAACACCCACTACTGCGCGCCGGCCTGCGTCAACGATATCCGGACCATGACCGTCCGCTCCGAGGGCGACCGCGTGGTCTTCACGGCCGAATGCGCCGAGGCTATCCGGCCCGAGGGCAATTACATGCGCCTCTACGTCGTCCCGGTAGACCAGGAGCACTACGGCAGCGTGCTCGCGCCTTATAAAACCAAGACCTTCATATTCACGCCGGACGGCTCGGCTCGGATGAGGCTGAACAAACAGACGACCGCTCTCGACGGCGTGGCCGTCTCCGTCGACGGCGCCGCGATCAGGTATGAGATACCTAAAAAGCTGCTCGGCCTGCCGGAGGACGGCGGCTTCGCGCTCGATTTCAAATGGGCGGACGGCGTGGACGGCGACACCGTAGAGGACTTCTACCTGCGCGGCGATGCAGCGCCCTACGGCAGGCTCTGCTACCGCTACCGGTACGCGCCGTCCTGCTGACATACGCGAAAAAACCGAGGACAGAACGAAAATGAAAAACGAGCTCTGCCGCCTTTTTGAAAGCGTTTCCGACGGCGGCACGCTGACGCTCCGAAAAGGCGCGACTTACCACGTCCGCCCGGAGGATTCCTACGATCTGACGGGCTGTTACTGCAGCAACACCGCGAGCATAGCCGAGAACCCTCTCGGCAGCAGAAACGCGGCGATGTACCTGCGCGGCAGAAAAAACGTGACCGTCGACGGCAACGGCGCGACCGTGCTCGTGCACGGCAAAATGACGCCCTTTCTTTTCGACCGGTGCGAAAACGTGACCGTGAAAGACCTGACCGTCGACTACGCCTGCCCGACCATGACGGAGTTCACGGTCCTGTCGAACGACGGCGGGGTCTGCCTGCTGCGCTTCGCTCCCGACAGCCGTTTCCGCACAGAGGGCGACCGGCTTTTTTTCCGCGGCGAGGATAAGGAAGACTCTACCCCCTACTGGGAGCAGGCCTCGGACGCGGACCGCCGCTTCGTCATCATCTACGACCCCGAAAAGCAGCTCTGCCGGGGCATCGGCAGCGACAAGCTCTCTTTTACCGAGGTCCAACGGCTCGACGCGCGCACGGTAAGGGTCCGGCTGAAGGACCCCGGAGCCGACTTCGAGCCGGGCTGCGTTTTCCAGTCGAGGAACATCGTCAGGGACCAGTCCGGCGCTCTGTTCCAGCGCTGCAGAAACCTTGTTTTCGAGCGGCTGCGCGTCCGCTTCATGCACGGGCTGGGGATGGTCTCTCAATTCTGCGAGAACGTGAGCTTCCGGGACTGCGACTTCACCCCCGGCGAGGGGAGGACCGCCGCGAGCACGGCGGATTTCTTCCAGTTTTCCGGCTGCAGGGGCGTTCTGCTGATAGAAAACTGCATCGCGCGCGGCGCGCACGACGACTATATCAACGTCCACGGGACGCATCTGCGCATCGTTGAGATGAGCGGGGACAGGCGCGTCCTCACCGTCCGCTTCATGCATAAGGAGACCTGGGGACTGCAGGCCTACGAGGCCGGCGACAGGCTCGAGTTCATCCGCGGAGATACGCTCAGGCCCTACGGCGAGGCTGTCGTCGAGGCTTTCGAAAAGCTGGGCGACACCGACGTAAGGCTGCTGCTCGACCGCCCCGCTCCGGAAGACACGGCCGTCGGCAGGGACGCTGTCGAAAACGCGACCTGGACGCCGGACCTGTACGTGCGCGGCTGCGACTTCGGCGCGACGCACGGCAGGGGCGTTCTTTGCACGACGCGCGGCAGGGTCGTGATAGAAAACAACCGATTCTTCCACCTCAGCGACGCGGCGCTGGTCATTGAGGACGACTGCAACTTCTGGTTCGAGTCCGGCTATACGACGGACGTTACGTTCCGGAACAACGAGGTCGTCGGCTGCAACAGCTCGCTCGTCTGCGACGGCGCGCCGGTCATCCGCGTTTCGCCGAAGGTTCTTGACGAAAACAGCGGCGGGTTCGTCCACGGCAGGCTGACCGTCAGCGGGAACGTCTTCCGTCAGCCCTGTACCGGCAGGCACACGATAAGGCTCGAATACCTCGCGCGGGCGGAGATAAGCGGCAACACCTTCGACGCGCCGTTCACCGTTTCCGCGCACAGGAGCGGCGATATCCTGATCGAAAACAACTCGGTCCCGCAGGAGCCGGTCTGAGCCCTGGCGGGCCCGATACTTCGCCGGCAGCGGGCTCAGCCTTTCGAAAGGAGCGTATCATGACGCGGTATGGATGGAACGAAAAGAATCTCACAAGAGACGGCGAGCCCTGGCTGCCCGTGATGGGGGAATTCCACTTTTCACGCTTCCCTGAACAGTACTGGAAGGAAGAGCTTGAAAAAATGAGGTCCGGCGGCGTGGAGATCGTCTCGACCTACGTGTTCTGGAACCATCACGAGGAAAGGCGGGGGCG
>JAILDS010000117.1 GCA_024689165.1 Clostridia bacterium | reverse complement strand
TCGTCGAAACGGACGAGTACACGCAGGGCGCGGGCCACAGACCCGCCAGACTCTACAGGAGAAAGTGAAATGAAGCTGACAAAAGAACAGGCGTATTTAAAAATCTGAAGGAGGAGAGGTCAATGAAAAAGATCCTGGTCGTCGTCGACATGCAGAAGGATTTTGTCGACGGAGCGCTGGGCAGCAGGGAAGCCGCCGCGATCGTCCCGGCTGTCGTCAGGAAGATCGGCGGATTCGACGGCGAGATATTCGTCACTTTCGACACCCACTTTGAGAACTATTCGGATACCGCGGAGGGAAGGAAGCTCCCCGTTCCTCACTGCATAAAGGGCACCGACGGATGGGAGCTCAACGCCGAAGTTAAAAAAGCGCTTGAGGCGAAGAAGTTCACGCCGGTCGAAAAAAACACCTTCGGTTCCGCAGACCTCCCCGGGCTCATCGGGAAAACGGCCGGGGACGGGGAGTTTTCCATCGAGCTTATCGGCCTTTGCACGGATATCTGCGTCGTATCCAACGCGCTTATAATAAAGGCTAATTTTCCCGAGGCGCCGATCGCCGTCGACGCGGCGTGCTGCGCAGGCGTTACCCCACAGAAACATGAGGCGGCCCTTGAAACGATGAGAAGCTGCCAGATAGAGGTGATATGAATGTATATTTTTGACGCTGAAAAAACAAAGAACGAATGCGTGCTGTGGATCCGTGATTTCTTTGAAAAGAACGGACCCGGGTGCAACGCCGTGATCGGCATTTCCGGAGGCAAGGACAGCTCCGTCGTCGCGGCGCTGTGCGTCGAGGCCCTCGGCAGGGACAGGGTCATCGGCGTGCTCATGCCCAACGGCGAGCAGGCGGATATCGACATGGCGAAGCTTTTGGTCGAACATCTCGGCATCCGTCACTTTATCGTCAACATCAGGGACGCTTTTGAGGGGGTCGTTAAGAATATCCCCTTCGAATTGTCCGAACAGAGCAGAGTGAATCTTCCGCCGAGGCTCAGGATGACCACGCTTTACGCGGTGTCCCAGAGCAACAACGGCAGAGTGGCGAACACCTGCAACCTCTCGGAGGACTGGGTCGGGTATTCCACCCGTTACGGCGACAGCGTCGGCGACTTCTCCCCCTGCTCCAATCTGACTGTGCAGGAGGTGAAAGCGATAGGGCGGCTTCTCGGGCTTCCCGCCGTTCTTGTCGACAAGGTCCCCACCGACGGGCTTTGCGGCAGAACGGACGAGGACAACCTCGGCTTCACCTACGCGGAGCTTGACCGCTATATCCGCGAAGGGATCGAGCCGGAGCCCGAAAAGAAAGAAAAGATAGACCGGATGCACAGGATGAACGCGTTCAAGCTCCAGCTCATGCCAGCGTTCGACCCGGGAATATGAAAAGGAGGCGGAAGTAATGGATTGCAGGGAAGTGTTCGACCGCGGGATCAAGTTCCACCACTACTGCAATACGGCGTATCCGCTGCGGCCTAATTCACTGGCGCAGTACGAGGTCCGTGATCCGGACGGGATGCGCAGAGTCGTTGAAGAAAACATAAAAAATCAGAAAGAGCTCTGCCTTTACGTCCACGTCCCGTTTTGTCAGGCCAGGTGCAGGTTCTGCGAATACGTCGTGCTTGATAAGCCGGGCGAAGGCGACGCGGATAAATACGTTGAGTATCTGCTCAAAGAGATAGAGATGTACCGGCAGATGATCGGCGACAAGCCGATCGCAGGCTACGATCTCGGCGGCGGGACCCCTTCATATCTGTCCGTCGAAAACCTGAGGCTGATCACGGATTCCGTCAGGAGATTCAACCTGAACGACGGGATCTATATGAGCACGGAGACCACGCCCGTGATAGCCGCAAGGGACCTTGAAAAGATAAAAGCCATAAGAGATATGGGCTACAACCGTATCTCGATGGGTTTTCAGACCGTTTCCGAAAAGCTTCTTGAGTCGCTCGGGCGCGAAGGCTCCGCGTCCATCTACGAGCAGGCGGTCGGTAATATAAGAAAAGCGGGCTTCGACAGACTCAATATCGACCTGATGTACGGATTCCTGAATCAATCCGACGAGGACTTCGCCAACACGATCAGATATACGATCGCGCTCGGTCCCGAATTCATAACCCTGTACCGGAACAGATACAAGGGCACAAAGCTGGAGGCCGAGTCGCAGGGCGTGACGCTCTACAAGGTCAACCGTCAGTATGACATCGCTTACGATCTGCTTAAAAAAGCGGGGTATATCGCGAACAACGGCAAAAACACGTTCAGCCGCATCCCAGACGACATGGGTACGTCGTCCTATCTGACGAAGAGGGTAATAGACGCGACCTCGTACGTCGGTTTCGGACTCGGAGCGCAGTCCTTCGTCGGGAACTATCTGGCGTACAATCTCGGCTGCGCCGACCACAAGCTTCAAAAGTATTTTGAAGCGATCGACAAAGGCATACTTCCCATCAACGACATCGCGGATATGCCGATCGAAGAGGTCAGGGCCAAAGCGATCTCCGTTATGTTCTACTTCGGATTCATTTCCATGAAGTCGTATAAAGAAAGGTTCGGTTCGGACTTCAGAGAGGTGTTTAAGGCCCAGATCGATTTCCTTGAAAAAAACAGCCTTATGGAGTTCACGGACGAAGACACATTTATGCTCACCGATTACGGAGCCGCGCACCTTTACGGCATCATCCCGCTCTTCTACAGCGAGCGAAGCGTCAAGGAAATGTTCGCGATGTCCGACAAATGGCTCAACGACAAAAAAGGCGAGGAGATCTATCTCGAAAAATATGACAGAAAGAACTTTGACGCTCCTTCCGTCGCGGTCGATCTTGTCGTTTTCAATAAGGACCGTTCAAAGATACTTCTTATCAACAGAGCCGAGCATCCTTACGTGAACAGGCTCGCGCTGCCCGGAGGTTTTTATCTTCCCGGAGATCAGTCGCTGGAATATGCTGCCTCAAGGGAGCTGCTTGAGGAAACGAGCGTTTCGGCCGACGTCACCGGGCGCGATCTCGTAAAGGTCACGTCGACCAAAGGCAGAGACCCCCGCGGGTGGGTGATCAGCGTTGCGTATCGGATAATCGTTGACGAAGACGCGGTAAAACCGGTAGCGGACAGCGACGCGATCTATGCGTCCTGGGTCGACGTCGGAAGCCTGAAAAAAGAAGACCTTGCTTTCGACCACTACGACATC
>JAILDS010000114.1 GCA_024689165.1 Clostridia bacterium | reverse complement strand
ACGCCGCTGAAGGCGATATCCCGAAGGAGGTATTTGCCTACGGCGCGCCGACCGTGAGGATACTCCACTACTGGCACGACGAGATGATGTTCGCCGAGTCGTACGACGACGCGACCGGCAGGGTAAAGCTTTCGCGTCCGTCGACGATGAAGATCCGACCGGGCGACCGGTATTATTTCGAGAACGTCTTTTCGGAGATGAACGAACCCGGCGAGTGGTACCTCGACGCTGAGGGCAGAAAGCTCTATTACGTCCCGGCGGAGGACGAGGAGCCGGAAGATATCTCGCTTTCGGCGTCCGCCGTGACTCAGCTTATCACGATAGACGGTGTGAACGGGATCTCTTTTGAGAACGTCGTCTTCGAATGTACGGACTGGGAGCTCGCGGTATCGAAAAAAGGCGATTTTTACTCAAAATACGGGATGGATTCCTCTCAGGCGGCGGTCGACGTGGAGGGCGCTTTCACCGTTTCCGACGCCATGGACGTCCATATCGTCGGCTGCGAGTTCAGGAACCTCGGCTCGACGGCGGTCAAGTTTTATGACGGGGTGCGGTTCTCGAGCGTTGAGAGCTGCGTCATACGCAACGTGGCGGCAAGCGGCGTTTACGTAGGCGGCGCGAACGTTTTTGAGGACGATCCCTCCTACACCGGCGACGTCGTGATAGACAACAACCTGATCTATGATTACGGGCGGGTGTTCTTCAACGCCGTCGGCATCCAGTTCACCCACGCCGGCAACGTCTCTGTGACCCACAACGAGATACACGACGGATACTACACCGCCGTTTCCGGTGGCTGGTGCTGGAATTATGATTCCACAGGCACACGGAACAACGATATAAGCTATAATCTTATATACAATATCGGGCAGGGCTGGCTTTCGGACATGGGCGGGATCTATATGCTCGGCAAGCAGCCCGGCACAACGCTCACGCACAACGTCATTCATAACGTTGCGTGCGACCCCGGTCAGGGCGGATACGGCGGCTGGGGCATATATCTTGACGAGGGCTCGTCGGATATGCTTGTCGAAAAGAACCTCGTCTTCAGCTGCTCGAGCCAGGGCTTCAACATCCATTACGGAGAGGGCAACACCATCCGCAACAACATCTCCGCCCTCAACGCCGAGGGGCAGGTCAGCGTCGGCACCCGCGGCGGCGAGCCGCACGCGACAGCGTTCTATTACAACAATATCTATCTTACCGACAAAAACGTTCCGATATACGCATATATGTACGACGCCTCGCACTTCTGCGACAACGGCAACCTTATGTGGGATCTCTCCGCAGGAAAAAGCCTGTGTTTCGCGACCGACTCCGGCAGCAGCGTTTTAAAACTGTCTGCGGCTCGGTCGCAGGGCTTTATACACAACGAGACGGTCGCCGATCCCTTGTTCTCCGACCCGTCGGGGTTCGACTTTGCTCTCGGCGAAGATTCGCCCGCCTTCGGTATGAACTTTGAGGCGTGGGATTACGCGGAGGCCGGCACCGTCGCCGGGACCCGGGTGGGACAGTCCTTCAGGGGCGGTTCCACCGCATATAACGCGTCGGCATCGGGGCTTGAGCTTTCAGGTTCGACCGGCACTAACGCCGCTTGGTTCAGGACCCTCTTCCTGGTACTTGCGGCGGCCCTTGTCATCGCGGCGACCGCAGCCGGATGCTTCTGTCTTTTCAGACAGAACAGGCAGATGATACTCGCGCTTCCTGCTCTGCTGTCGCTGGCATTCGGCGCGGCCGTATACGACAAATTCGTCAACTGGTCGCCCGTGCTTTACGTAGTGCTGCTTATCCTGTGCGCCTGTTCCGGCGCGTGGCTCCCCGCCCTGCTTGCCGTAATAGGAACGAGCCGCAAAAAGCGCATCGTAGTTTTCGCAGTCTGCGTCGTTTTGCTGTCCGTTCTCATGTTCGGTTTTTGTCTCATCCCGAACAACGTCATGCGCATAGGCGAGGCAAAGGCTATAAGCCTCACGCTCTGCGTCGGGGCTCTTGCAGCATCGCTGACAGTTCTTCCGGCCACGATCAAAACCGTGCGCGGCGATAAAAAACATCCCGAAAAGCCCGCCGTCGGCGCAGAACAAAACGGATGATAAAAACGATGCTTCTGAAGATAAAACTGTATATATGTATTCTTCTCAGCCTGATAATGGGCGGGGGCTTCTTCACGGGGCTGAAGGATCTTGTAAGGGCAGGTGACTTTGAAATGATAGGAACCGAACATATGTGCTCTTTCGCTACGCGATTCACGGAGCTTGCAGCCTACCCTTCGACCGACGAGGAGCGGGTCAGCTGGATGCAGGGCATGGTGACCGGCAACGGCGAAAACGGAGCCGTATGCTCCGGCTCTCCTTACGGCGACACGCTGATCTACCAGAACATCAACTTCATCATGCCGTCCAACGACCCACGACATACGCCAGAAGAGCTTCCTTCGGAGCTTGAGCAGGCACGCCGGGCGGTGATCGAATACGACGCGTCATGGGACGTCAACGGCAGGAACGCGACCTATTTTTACGCCTTTCATCCGTCACACACGCTCAGGCTTTCAAGCAAAAAGCACGTCTACCGGGATTATATCCGATGGACGGATTTTGAAACCGCGGAGGTCGGGGTACGGTATTCCGACGTAAACGGCAGCTGGGAACGCACGACCTTCTCCTCTCGGGAGGACAACGTCACGATCACGCGTATAAAGCAGTCGAGCCTCGGCAAAAAAATAGATATGACCGTCTCGATAGACGACTGCTGGGCAATGAGGGGCTTTGGTTCGGGCGACGAAAAAAACATGCGCTATAAAAAGCTCGTCGACGAAAACGCCGACTCGATCTCGCTCATAGCCCACTATCCTGAATACGAAAACAGCGAGCTGAAATACGGCGGCTACTGCGGCATGACGCTCGTTCTGACCGTCGGCGGCAAAAAGGAACGCGTCGTGCTGCCCGACTCGAACGACTCCGAGAACGTCGCCGCCGAGAAGAACCCGGCGATAAAGATAACAGACGCCAGTGAGGTCATCTTTATCACAAGATCCGACCGCTGCTTCGATATGGGGCCGATGGCTGGTTTCGCCGGCGAGGAGAGCTATACGCTTGCAGACGAGCTTTTCGACAGCGTTTCCGCCGTCGCGCGGAAGTATTCTGACGACGGCGTTTTCGACTACGACGCCGCGCTGGCTCCGCACGCCGAAAAGCAGTCGGCTCTTTTCAATACGGTAAAGCTCGACCTCGGCGGCGGGGAGCGCCGCGCCCTGGCAAACGAACATCTAATCCGCATGCAGCGCCTCAGCGACGAGCTTCTGCCCGAACTCGTCGAACGTGCTTACAATCAGGGCCGCTACGCGCAGATATGCTGCGCCGGCGAGACGTTCCCGAGGCTCTACGGAATGTGGACCGGCGAATGGAACCCGAGCTGGAGGGGCATCTACACGATGGACGCAAACGTCAACCTTCAGGCGTCCGGCATGAATACGGGCAATATCCGCGAAGCCGGGATCGGATATATAAAATTCGTTCTCAGACAGGTGCCAGACTGGGAGGAAAACGCAGAAATGAGCTACGGTATGACCGACGCCATACAGGTCCCGGTCAACACCGACGGCGACAGGGCGATGATGGTCGAATACAACCGCTGGTACCCCTTCCAGTACTGGAACGCCGGTGCGAGCTGGATGCTCAGGCCGATCTATGAGTTCCGGCAATGCTACGGTAATACTCAGATCGAGTTCAACGGGGAGATGCTCGACCTTGAACGCGATATTCTTCTGTCCCTTCTGACCAAGCAGGCGAATTTCTGGCGGCAGCTCGTCACGCCGGAGTATTTTACGGACGTAAACGGCGCCGCCCGCTATGAGGCGGGAAAAACGAGCCTGAACGATGGGGAAAAGTATCTTATCATCCCCTCTTATTCGCCCGAAAACGCGCCTCTCGGTTATGATTCGCCGATCACCGCCAACGCGACTATGGATATTTCCGCCGCAAAAGACGGAATCGCGATGACAATAGAGCTTGAAAAGGCTGTCGGTTCAGATGGCTGGGAGAACAGGGTCGCGGAACTCGAGCGATTCGTCTCTCTTCTGCCCGATTACAAATTCGACGAAAGCGGCGCGCTCTGCGAGTGGGCTATGAGCGAATACCGGGAAAACAACAAGCATCGTCATATCAGCCACCTCTACGCCGCGTGGCCCGCGTTCGAGACGCAGGACGACGACGAGCTAGCCAAAGCCTGCGCGCAGGCTATAGAAGACAGGAACAGGGAAAACGAGGGCGAGGACGACACCGCGTCTCACGGCTGGGTCCATAAGGCTCTCGTCGCCGCGAGGCTCAAAAACGCGGACTCCGCCCGATACTCGCTTTATAAACTGATGGCGGACAACATCTACTACGATTCACTGATGACCGACCACTATACCCACGGCGGCTGGGGCGTTTTCTGCACCGATACCTCCATCGGTACCGTCGGCGTGCTCGACGAGATGCTGCTTTATTCCGACGACGGCGTAATAGAAGCGCTCCCCGCAGTAAGTCCCGAATGGAAGACCGGTTCCGTCAGCGGGCTGCGCGCGAGATCCGGCGCAGAAGTCGAAATCATGTGGAACGAACAGACCGTAACGCTGACCGTCACGAGCGACAAAGCCCGGACGATAACTCTGAGCGTTTTCGGGGGTGAGTCCGTCGAAGCGGACTTCCTCGCCGGTGAAACAAAGACCGTAATTCTGAACAGAAGAGGCTGACGCAGGAATTTGCCGGCATGATACCGGAGCAGAGTCACTGAAAATCAAACGATATTCTTAAACGCCCGGCCAGACAAAGGTCGGGCGCAGGTCGTATTCGCCGTTGTCGATCAGAAGGTTCTGACCGGACATGGACCTGTTCGTCAAGGTCAGGAACACGACCCAGTCGGCGACCTCTTCGGCGGTCATCCATTTTTTCATCGGGGTGACGTCCATGATCCTCCGCCATAATACCGGGTCCGCCGTAACGGGATCGTTGAGCGGAGTATGCACCCCTCCGAGCGAAACGGCGTTGCAGGTAACGCCCCGCGGGGCGAGGCGGATCGCGACGTTTTTCATGTAACCGAGCAGCCCGGCTTTCGACGCGGCGTAAACCGGGAACTCCTGTCCGGACACGGCGGAAGCGGAGGCGTTGAACAGAATGGAACGCAGGAAATCGTTTCCGGCGATATACTTCTCGGTCACGTTAACCGCGCCGCGGAGATTGTTGCCTATGTCGTCGGGGCTGTTCTGAGTCCCGGCGTTGCTGAAAATGACGGCGGCGTTTTCGATCTCGGGCAGCGAGTCGGCGTCGCGGATATCCGCGACGTGGTGCACGTAATCAGGGTGCCGGACGGAGGGCGGCGCCACGTCTATGCCGTGGACAGTGTGCCCCAGAGACAAAAACCTTTCGGAGACGGCAGATCCTATGCCGCCTGAAGCGCCGGTAATTATGATCTTCATGCCGCTTCCTCCGTATCGACGTGGTTCAGGTAAGCCTCGCCCACCCCTTCTTTTTTCCATTGACGCAGTACGATGTAGCCGATCGGCGAGAATACGGCCTCCATAAGGAGCTCAAGCCCCGCTCCGAGCAGAGAGCAGGTCACACACTGTATGAGCGTCCAGCTGAAGCCGTCCCAGAAAATCGGGGCAAAAAACATGAACGTCAGCGAAGCAAAAACGAAATTATCGAAAAACTGACCGATGAAGGTGGAAACGTAGCTGCGGGTGATATAAGCGAGCTTGCCGTCGGGATCCCTGCGGAACAGCCTTCCTATGCCCCAGTTCAAAAAGTTGTTTATAATTGCCGAGGACAGGAACGCAACGGTGCTGCTCAGAAGGATGAACCACGTCCCGCCGATGATCGAGTCAAAGGCCGTGTAGTCGTCCGCGTCGCTCGGAATGATGCTGACGATATAAAAGATCAGAAATACGAGAAGATTCGTTCCGGTCGCGAAAAAAGATAGCTTTGTCGCAGCCTTCGGACCGAAAGCCTTGGTCACGATGTCCATGCATAAAAAAGACAGCCAGGAAATCAGTATCCCGCCGTCGATGGCGATCACGTCCGACTGATAGATGGTTTTGTTGGCGAGCAGGTTCATCACTACGACCGATATCGTAAACAGAGCGGTAACGGTCGACGTGATGCTCCGCAGCAGCAGCTTTGCATCCCGCAGCCCGGATGCGATCT
>JAILDS010000102.1 GCA_024689165.1 Clostridia bacterium | reverse complement strand
CTGTCTGATATGACGGAAGGTTTTTTCATCCTCGATAAGCCCGGAGATATGACCTCTTTTTCCGCCTCGCGAAAAGCGGGGCGGCTGTTCGGCGTGAAAGAGTCGGGCCATTGCGGTACGCTCGACCCCATGGCGACGGGCGTTCTGCCCGTGGCGCTGGGCAGGGCGACGGCGTTTATCGACTATCTGCCGGATGCCGGCAAGGCATACCGCGCGGTCATGAGGCTGGGCCTGAAGACCGACACTGACGACATCACCGGCTCGGTCACGGCGGAGTCCGGCTTTATACCGGACGCCGATTCCGTCACGGCTGCGTGCTCGGAATTCGTCGGCCGGATCGAACAGGTCCCTCCTGTATACAGTGCCGTAAAACGCGACGGTGTCAGGATGTACGAGCTCGCCCGCAGGGGCGAGACCCCGGATATACCGCCGCGCGTCGTTGAGGTCCGTTCCATCGTCTGCACTCCGACCGAAAGACCGGACGAGTTCGTGCTCGAATGCAGCTGCTCAAAGGGCACTTATTTACGCGCTCTGATCCGCGACATAGGCGAAAAACTCGGTTCTTTCGCGACCATGACCGCGCTGAGGCGGACCCGGTCCAACGGCTTCGGGCTTGACATGGCCGTTTCTTTTGACGCGCTCGAGGCGTCCGGAAACAGGTCGGAGTTCCTTGTGCCGTTGGATTCTGCCCTGTCCGCTTATCCCGCCGCGCGCCTTTCTCAGGCGCAGAGCGTAAGATTTTCGAACGGAGGATCTATCGACACCGGCAGGCTTCCGACGCCCGTCGTTCCGGGCCTTGTAAGGATGCTGTCGCCGGACGGCGTTTTTCTGGGGCTCGGCGAGCTGAAGCCGGGCGAGAGCGAGATACTCGCGAGGAGGGTGCTGGGGCATGGATAAAAAAAACGCCCTCGCTCTCGGAGCGTTCGACGGTTTTCACATCGGGCACATGAGCGTCGTCGGCCCTGCGTCGGCGTTTGCTTCGCGGACCGGCGGGGCGGCTTTCGTCACGCGGTTTGACGTCCATCCCAAAACCTTTTTTACCGGCGTAGGGGAAAAACGTCTCATGACGCGCGCCGATGAGAGCGTTTTTCTTTCGGACAACAGACTGATCCCGTTCGGCCTGCGGTTCGGGGACGTAAAAAATCTTTATCCGGAGGAATTCTTCAGATCCTTCATCCTTGAGGGCGGATTCGGGTTCGTTTCCTGCGGGTTCAATTTTACCTTCGCGAAAGACAGATCGGGGGATCCCGACGTTCTAAAAAGGCTTTGCGAGGAGAGCGGCACAGAGTTTTTCTGCGCTCCGCCGGTGTTCTATAAAAATGAGATCGTGAGCTCGACAAGGATCCGCCTTGCCCTTGAAAACGGCGGGGCCGAGGACGCGAACGCCATGCTCGGCCGTCCGTTTTCCTTCACCCTTCCGGTCGTGCACGGACAAAAACGCGGCAGGAAAATGGGCTTTCCCACCGCGAATCAGATATTGCCGGAGGAGCTGACAGTGCCGGAATACGGCGTCTACAGCTCAGAAACGCTGTACGGCGAAAGGTGCTTCAGGTCGATAACGGATATAGGGATCCGGCCGACAGTCGGCGGCGATGAGATAAGGAGCGAAACGCACCTGATAGACTTCGACGGCGACCTTTACGGCAAGGATATAACTGTGAAGCTGCTGCGTTACATGCGGCCCGAGCGTACCTTCGAAAGCCTTGAGGAGCTGTCGGCGAGGATAAAACAGGACCTTTATGACCGCCTTGCCCTTACCGGTTTCTGAGAAGGTTGACCGTTTTGACGGCTTTCCCGCCCCTTACGTAGACCCTTGGGACGCGCATCGCTATGCCGCAGACGAGCTCGTGCTGCAGTCTCGCGCTGTTTTCGGCGATCGTGACCGCGTCGAGCGGTTCTTCAGTACCGATTAGAATTACCTCGTCGCCGATGGCGGCGTCTTTTATTTCAGAGACGTCGACTATCATCTGGTCCATGCACACCCGGCCAATGACCGGTGCGGGGCGTCCGTTGATCATGACCGTGCCGCTGTTTGACATCGCTCTCGGGTAACCGTCCGCGTAGCCTGCGCA
>JAILDS010000093.1 GCA_024689165.1 Clostridia bacterium | reverse complement strand
ATCGCGCCAGATCTCATCCGTCATGAACGGGATAACGGGGGCCATACAGCCCGTCGCGGACTTCAGAGCTGTAAACAGCGTCCAGTAGGCGTTGAGCTTGTCGCGCTCATCGTCCGTCTTCCAGAACCTGCGGCGGTTGACACGGATGTACCAGTTTGAAATATCGTCGACGAACGCCTCAAAGTCCCTGACCATGAGATAGGGTTTGTAGTCCTCCATCGCTTCCGTGGCGGTCGAAATAAATTCGTTCGTTCTCAGAAGCAGCCAGCGGTCAGTGAGAGTCAGCTCTTCAAAATCGGGCCTGTAATCGTTCAGATCGGGCTTGTCGATACGCGAATACGTCGAGAAGAAGGTATAGATGTTCCTGTAGTTGAGCAGCTTTCTTCTTGCTTCCTCGCCCAGGTTGTAGCCGAAACGCACGTCGGAGGTCAGCGGAGCCCCTGCGTAGAGGTAGCGTATCGCGTCCGAGCCCAGCTTTTCCTGCGCCTCGTCGAGCTTTATCATATATCCCGTCTTGTGGAATTTGCTGCCGTCCTCGGCGACGACCGCGCTGTGTGAAGAGGCCCTTTCGAACGGGGAGCGGTCTTCGAGCACGACGGACATGAACAGGATAGAATAGAACCAGAGCCTGATCTGCTCGTGCATTTCGACGATCCACTCGGCGGGATAGTTTTTGAGCCACTCGTCGTAGTTGTCGAAATAGCCCATCGTGGAGAACGGGACTATTCCCGCGTCCATCCAGACGTCGCCTATCTCGCTCACGCGATCGACGGGCTTGCCGCAGCGGGGGCATTTGATCTTGATACCGTCGATCCATGGACGGTGGAGCTCCGGCAGGGCGTCCACGGCGGCGGGATCGACCGCCTTTTCGCGCAGCTCGTCCTTGGAGCCGATAACGGTCAGCTCGCCGCAGTCACACTTGTAAAACGGGAGCGGCATGCCGTAATAGCGTTTTCTGGAAATATTCCAGTCGCCCATATTGGTCAGCCAGTCGTCCATGCGCTTGCCGGAAGAAGCGGGGTCCCACTTGACGGAGTCGGCGGCTTTGATGAGCCTCGGCTTCAGCTCGGCGGTACGGATGTACCACGCGGGAACGAGCCTGAACAGGACCTCGGAATGGCAGCGCCAGCAGACGGGATAACTGTGCTCGATGGGTTCGACCTTATAGAGTTTTCCGCGCTTTTCAAGCTCTTCAAATACGAGAGGCGCGACCTCGGACGCCTTTTTGCCCGTATAGAAACCGAAGCCCTCAAGGAAAACTCCGCCGTCGTCGATGGGCATGATCTGGGCTATGCCCTCGCGGGAGCCGAGCTCGAAGTCCTCGATACCGCAACCGGGGGCGATGTGCACGACGCCTGTACCGTCGTCTGCCGTGACGTCCTCCCAGGCGTGTATCTTATGTACGACGTCCTTCTGCTTGTCGAACTCGGGGAAGCACGTCTCGACCGTGAGCCCGACGAGCTCCGAGCCCTTGAAAACCTCAAGGACCTGTTCCTTGTCGTCGCCGAGGTGCGAGATCGCGTTTTTGATGCAGACTATCGGCTTGTCGTCGCTCTTTACCTTGACCTTGACGTAATCCAGCTCGGGGTTGACAGCGAAGGCGGCGTTTGCAGACAGAGTCCACGGGGTCGTCGTCCAGACAAGGAGCTTGAAATCCCTGTCAATAACGGGCAGCTTGACGTAAACCGAATCATGCGTGAGCATTTTGTAGGAACCGGTCATCTCATGCTCGGAAAGCGACGTGCCGCAGCGCGGGCACCAGGGCATGGGCTTGTACTCCTGCTCTATCCAGCCGTTCTCATGGCACTTTTTCAGGAAATGCCAGATCCCCTGGATGTTCAGGTCGGTGTTGGTAAAATAAGGGTTCTTTTCATCCATGAGCATCCCGAGGCGCTTGCTCTGCTGGGTGATTATGCCCGAAAACTCTTTGACGCGGTCGACGCAGGCGCGGGTGAACTTGTCGAGCCCGTATGCCTCGATATCCTTTTTGGTCTTGAAGCCGAGCTGTTTTTCGACCTCGACCTCGACCCAAAGGCCCTGCGAGTCAAAGCCGTACTGATACCTGCACTCGTAACCGCGCATGGTCTTGTACCGGATGAGGATATCCTTTATCGACCTGCCCCAGGCGTGGTGGATGCCGAGGCGGTTGTTGGCGGTCACGGGGCCGTCAAGGAACCTGAAACGGACGTGTCCTTTGTTTTTTTCGACGATTTTGGAGAACAGCTCCGTGTCCTCCCAGATCTTCAGAAGTTCATGCTCGTTGTCAACAAAGATATCAGCCAAAATCAACTACCTCCGAATACTCAGACGTGCATGGCGGCCTGTTGACCGCCCGCAAAACGCTAAATTAAAGTATATAAAAAAAACCGACCGTTTGCAAGTCTTTTTTAGACGGCCGGACGGCATGTAAATCACGTTTTTATTTCAGCAGGTAAGAAACAGGCTCGGCGAATTGAGAAGTGAACTCGTCATACACCGAATGAAAGCCGACGGCGTAAGAACCGAGCTCCGGCTCCCACATGCCGTAACGACTCTCGGCCGCGATGAATCTTTCGCGCTGGGCCGGGGTAAGACCGACCTTTTCCAAGCCTGAAAAAGGCGTTTGTGATCCGTCGAGAAGGATCAGTTCATAAAACAGGCTGAGACCGGCAAAAGCGCCGGCGCCGAACAGTTTTTTTGCCGCCTCACCGGTCGCGGTGTGGTCCGGGTTCTGAGGCTTGCTGTAAACAGGCGCAAGCGTTTTCACGCTCACTTCCTCCGCAGGGTATGCTTTTATCGCGTCAAGTATTATGTCTTCCGCAGTCCTTTCGCTCAGCTTCCCGTCTGCCGACCTGAGAGGCGAAATGCATATGTTCTTTTCCGGGACGCCCATCTCGAGGCACGACCCGATGAATTCCCCGTCGCGGGCGGCGGTGAAAGCCTCCGGCGAGAGATCGAAAAAATGGGATCCTTCGTGCCAGACGCAAGACCCTCCGTCGCAAAGGCATCGGCGGGCAGAAGACGCGCCGCCGTCCGTACACAGCACGACGTGAACGTCGAGCCCGGAGTCTGTATCGCGGATCACCGCAGCTCCGAAATTCAGCAGCTCATCATCCTGATGAGGTGAAAAGTAAAAAACGTGTTCAGTCCCCATAAAACCGCCCTTAGGCAGAAAACACTATTGCTGGTGGTTTATCCTGCGAAGGTTCGTTTCGCTGATGATGTATTTAGGTCTTCCCTTGGCCTCCGTGTAGACCTTGCCGAGGTAAATACCCATGACCCCGAGAGCAAGAAAAACGAAAGCTCCGAGAAGGAACATCATCGCAAGCGGCAGCAGCAGAGTCGGCACATAGTGCGAAAAAACGCCGCCGGATGTCATGGGATCGTAAACTATCGCCCTTATGATCATAGCTATAAGCAGTGCGAAAGACGTAAGCCCGGAAAGCGCCGAGAAGAAAAACGGCAGCTTGAGCGGGAAGCTCGAAAACGCTGTTATCCCGTCGAGGGCATAGCGCGTGAGGCTCAGGATAGACCATTTTGTCTGCCCCGCGACGCGCTCGGCGTTTTCATGCTCGAACCATTTCACGTTGAATCCGACCCAGGTAAAAATGCCCTTCGAAAACCTGTCGTGCTCGGGCATGGCAAGAATAGAGTCGACAACTTTGCGGCGCATGAAACGGTAATCCTGCGCGCTCTGGTTTATCTCGATCTCGCTGACGGCGTTGATGACCTTGTAAAAGCTCTGCGAAAGGAAGCTCTTGAACTTCGCCTCACCCTCCCGGTCGGAGCGGCAGGCCGCCGCGACGTCGTACCCCTCGGCGGTTATAGCCGAAAGCATCTCCGGTATCAGCGCGGGCGAATGCTGCATATCGGCGTCGATGATACCCACGATCTCTCCCGAAGCGCTATCCATACCGGCAAGCATCGCAGCTTCTTTGCCGAAGTTGCGTGAAAAAGATATATACTTTACGTCGATATCGGAAATGGCAAGGCTTTTCATCACGTCGAGAGTAGAATCCTTACTTCCGTCGTTGACGAATATAAACTCAAAACCGTACTCGCCAAGGAGCTGCTTCCTTACGCCGCAAAGGGCTTCGTACAGCACCGGCAGAGAATCGGTTTCATTGTAGCACGGTACGATCAAACTAACGCTGGTCATAACTCCTCCACGTTCCCGCTTATAACTGTTGAAACATTATATATTTCAGCGCCCTCTTTTGCAAGTATTTTTTAAAAAACGCTTGACATCCAAAATTCTTTGATATAAACTTGCATGGCTGTCTTCGAGGCGCGGATCTTATCCTTATCGCTTTGAAAAAACAGCTGCGGCGGCGTGGCTCAGTTGGCTAGAGCATTCGGTTCATACCCGACAGGTCGTTGGTTCAAGTCCAACCGCCGCTACCACAAGCCGGCTTTACAGCCGGCATTATCGGCCCGATGGTCAAGCGGCTAAGACATCGCCCTTTCACGGCGAAGACACGAGTTCGATTCTCGTTCGGGTCACCAAACACGAATCAGGCGAACACTGTGCGGATCATCTTCGTTGACGCGGTCCTGTTCCTCACGTCCCCGCTGCCGGATCGGAAGCCAGCCTGAAAAAATTCCCGCCCTTACGGCGGGATTTTTTTTGAAAAAATCAAGGAAAACGCTTGACTTTCGTTTTATATAGGTATATACTTATATAAAAGTTGAGGCCCGGAGCCTTGATGTCAAACGGAGGGAGAAGACCACAATGTCAGAGTTCGGAAACGGTTATCGCGGTTATTCGATGAGCAACAACGCCATCGCGGCCTATGAGTCAGGCGAAAAGCCTCTCAGCAAATGGACGAAGGGCGAGATCCTCGAGACCATTGAGCGCCTTATCCGTGCCGGTGAAGTCACGATGAGCGTCTCGGTTGAGGATCTGGCAAAGCTCAAAGCGGTGCAACTCAAGGATGTGACACTCCGGAGATCTTCCTGGCATCACACGTCGATGATGTTCAACCATACGGATTTTTACGAGATCGATCTCGAGCGAATCGAGCAGCTGACCGCCGAAGATCTCGCAAACGCATCGCAGACTCATCTTACAGCGACACAGAAAACCGAGCCGGCCGCCGACGTGTGGGAATGTGCTTTTCTCGAATGGAGCGGCAGCCGTAAACATCCGAAGGCGACGCGCGCCGTCGAGACCGGCATCATCAAAGGCGGCTGGTTTTATCGTGCCGATGGATCGAAAAAGAGCGTCGACGCTCGCGGCTTTGAGAAAATAAGAAAGGTTCAATAATGAAAGAGTTTTTCCTTGAAGTTTGCAATATCCCGAACATCGTCCCGCCGAATCTCCGCGAAGTTTCGGAACTCGCAACCGCGACAATGATCGCACGGTTCGTCCCTGACGATAACGCGCTTGAGGTAAAAACGTCGGCGAGTCCGCTCGACAAAGCTTTCGCGATCGCTCATGAATTGAGACACGTGTGGCAGATGCAGACCGACGAGGCGCGATGGTTTGACGAGTATA